>CAYPQR010000005.1:0-23926 GCA_964412865.1 uncultured Intrasporangiaceae bacterium | reverse complement strand
CCCACGCACCGAACCTACAGACGGTGCACCGGGTTGGGAAGTGACCCGCCGCGTCGAGCCCGCGGGTTGTGCTCATTCGTGGCTGGCATGCCTCGGCTGCCGCGGCGCGCCGTGCCGTCGGATCATCCGATACATCCACGCCACGATCAGAATGAAGACGATGGCGCCGAGCCAGTTGGCCCAGATGTGGAAGCCCTCGCCCACCACCGACATGGGTTCGCCCTGGCCGGAGGCGACGACGATGCCCGCGTAGGCGACGCCCCACAGGCTGTCGCCGACGATCAGTCCGGTCGCCATCAGCACGCCGAACCGCTTGGCACGCTCCGGGTCGGACGAGCGTGACGCCCAGCCGTCGTGGATGCGGCCGAGGACGGCGCCGATGGCGATCATCGCGGTCAGCTCCATCGGCAGATAGATGCCCATTCCGACGGCGAGGGGAGGCAGCCGGTATTTCGAGCCGCGCCGGGCGAGGATCTCGTCGATGATGATGATCACGGCCCCGATCGCGACACCGAGCCCCACCTTGCCCCAGTCGAGGCTGCCGCCGAACACGCCCTTGGCCAGGGCGGATATGAGGCCCGCCTGCGGCGCGGGCAGGGCATCCTTGCCGGCACCGGGCGCTCCGACGAACCCGAAGGCGTTGTTGAGCAGGTCCAGCACGGGCGCGATGACCAGTGCACCGAATACGACTCCGATGACGAGGGCGATCTGCTGCTTCATCGGGGTGGCGCCGACGAGCTGGCCGGTCTTGAGGTCTTGCAGGTTGTCGTTGGAGATCGTCGCGATGGCGAAGATGATCGCGGTGGCGAACAGCGTGTAGGCCACGAGCGCCTTGATCCGGCCCGGATCGCCGCCGGAGCCGTAGACGACGACCATCGCCAGCGACAGCAGCAGCGTGACGAGGATGCCGACGCCCGAGATCGGGGAGTTGGACGACCCGATCAGTCCGGCCATGTATCCGCAGACGGCGGCGGTGACGGCACCGATGACGATGGTGAAGACGAGCGTGACGATGATCGCGAGCGCCAGATTGTCATGCAGCTCCGTGCCGTTCAGGAAATACCACAGCAGCCCCGCGATCGGCACCAGGGACAACACGATCCACGCCCCCACGATGCCGATCGGCAGGTCGCGCTCCTGCAGCTCGACGGTCTGCCCGGCCTGCCGCGCCCTGGACGACGCCAACGCGTCCTTGATGCCGCGGGCGATGGGCGCCATGATCTTGACCAGAGCCCAGATCGCGGCGATCGCCATGGTGCCGGCCCCGACGAATCGCACGTCGGAGGTGAAGGTGGAGTCGACCAGGGCGGAGATGTCGGTGCCCGCATGTGCGTCGCCCCAGCTCATGATCGGCACCAGGACGCCCCACCCGATCAGCAGCCCGATGAACATGGCGATGCCGACCGACAGGCCGACCAGGTGCCCGATGCCGACGAGCGCCAGGGACAGGCTGATCGACCCGCCGAGCCCGCCGGATCCGATGCGGGTCGCGCCCGACAGACTGTCCGAGATCACCTTGAGCTTGGTGAGGATCCCGAACCCGGCGGAGACGACGCCGCCGATCAGGATGGTGCGCACGCTCTGCTTGTCGCTCTCCGGGCCGGCCTTCGAACCGACCTTGAGCACCTCGGCGGCCGCCACACCCTCCGGGTATGGCAGGTCGGACCCGGTCACGAGCGCCCGCCGCAGCGGCACGGTATACATCACTCCCAGGGCGCCGCCGATCACGCAGATCGCCAGAGTGGTCCAGTAGGGGAAGTTCTGCCACCACCCGACGATGACCAGGCCCGGCAGCACGAAGATGATCGCGGCGAGCGTGCCCGCGGACGACGCGATCGTCTGGACGATGTTGTTCTCCTGCACACTGGAGCTGGAGAACCTGCGCAGCACCGCCATCGAGATGACGGCGGCCGGGATGGACGTGGCGAAGGTCAGTCCGACCTTCAGGCCGAGATAGACGTTGGCCGCGGTGAACACGAGCGTGATGATGCCGCCCAGGATGATGCCTCGGACGGTCAGCTCGCGCACAGTGGCCCCGGACTTCGTCGGCGTGATACTTGCCATATTGGCGCCTCCTCGCAGTGGTGGTCCTGCGCCCCAACGTGCCAGACGAACGCGTCCAGGCTACGCCGCGGAATGCGCGCGCCGCCGGAACGAATGCCGTGCGTTTTCGGGCGCGGCGACCCGAGAGGGGAGACCGGGCCGCGTCGTCCCTGTTACGGTCCGACGATGGATCTGCGACTCGACTCCCTCGGCGCGCGCCTGCTGCAGAACCGCCGGCTCATGCGCGCGCCGATCTGGCTGTATCGGCACGGTCTGGGCGTCGTCCTGGGTCCACGGATCCTCATGCTGGAACATGTGGGGCGCACCTCCGGCCTACCCCGCTATGTGTGCCTCGAGGTCGTCGAACGCCCCTCTCCCTCGGTAATTCTCATTGTGAGTGGATTCGGTGCACGGTCCCAGTGGTATCGCAACCTGAGGCATCGCCCGGAGTGCTTCGTGAGCGTCGGGCGGCTGCGCAGGGTGCCCGCACATGCCCGATTCGTCCCGCAGAGGGAGGCCCTGCGGGTGCTGATCAGGTATCGAGAGGCCCACCCGAAGGCGTGGCAGCGGCTTCGAGGGGCGATCGAGGAGGCCGTCGGCCACGAGATCGAGGGGCTGCCGATGATCGAACTCACCCTGAAGCTCGACTGACATCCCCTCGGGCGGCTGTCGCTTTCGGCGAAGTCCCCCGATACTGGGAGGTACCGGTGCACTCGAGACGCGGTCCCGGAGAGGAGCGATATGACGACGTTCGACCTGAACGCCGACCTCGGCGAGAGTTTCGGGCGCTGGCAACTCGGCGACGACGATGCGCTGCTGCCGCTGGTCACCAGCGCCAACATCGCCTGCGGATTCCACGCCGGTGACCCGACGGTGTTGCGTTACGCCTGCGAGCGGGCGGCGGAGCACGGCGTCGTCATCGGCGCGCAGGTCGGATATCACGACCTGGGCGGGTTCGGCCGGAGATTCATCGACGTCGCGCCGGAGGATCTGACCAACGACGTCCTCTATCAGATCGGCGCACTGGACGCCCTGGCCCGCGTGGCCGGTGCCCGGGTGCGATACGTCAAACCGCACGGCGCCCTCTACAACGCGCTCGTCCACCACGAGGAGCAGGCTGCGGCCGTCGCCGAGGCCGTCCGCCGGTATGACCCGGCGCTCCCGGTGCTCGGTCTGCCGGGCTCGGCCTGGCTGCGTCGCGCCGCCGAGGCGGGGCTGCATACCGTGCCCGAGGCGTTCGCGGACCGTGCCTACACCGCCGAGGGCGAGCTGGTGTCGCGACGGGAAGCCGGGGCCGTGCTGCACGACCCCGAGCAGGTGGCGGCCCGGTCCGTGCGGATGATCCGCGATCGTCAGGTGACGGCCGTCGACGGCTCGGTGATCCTGGTGCCGGCCCGTTCCCTGTGCGTTCATGGCGACAGCCCGGATGCGGTGCACATGGCGCAGGCCGTCCGCAAGGCGCTCGAGGAGGCGGGCATCACGTTGCGGTCGTTCGTCGACGAGACCGCACCATGAGGATCCTGCCCGCCGGCGACACCGCGATCCTGGTCGAACTCGCCGATCTCGACGAGGTTTTGGCCCTCTATGCGGTGCTCAACGACGATCGGCCCGACGGGGTCACCGACCTCGTGCCCGCGGCGCGCACCATCATGGTGCACGTTGCACCGGAACGCATCGATCCGGAGTCGGCAGCCGCATGGGTGGGCGCCGCGGCACCGCGACGGGGCGCACGGCCGGACGGCGAGAGCGTGGAACTCGCGGTGACCTACGACGGTCCGGACCTGAGAGACGTCGCCCGGCTGACCGGTCTCAGCGAGCGGGAGGTCGTTCGCGCCCACACCGGCCAGGACTGGACGGTTGCATTCTGTGGTTTTGCACCGGGGTTCGGATACCTGGTGGGTGCCGACACCCGCCTGCGCGTGCCTCGGCGGGAGTCGCCACGCACGCGGGTACCCGGCGGATCGGTCGGTCTGGCCGGTGAGTTCACGGGCGTATATCCGCGCGAGTCGCCCGGTGGATGGCAGCTGATCGGCCGCATCCACGAGCCGATCTGGGACCCCTCCGGCGATCCCCCGGCAATGCTGTCCGCGGGCGTGCGGGTGCACTTCCGGGAGGCATGATGACAGCCTTGCGGATCGTCCGGACGGGACTGCTGGCGACCGTGCAGGATGCGGGTCGCCCCGGGTTGGCCGCTCTCGGGGTCGGTGCGTCGGGTGCCGCGGACCTGCCGGCATTGAACCTGGGAAACCGGCTGGTGGCCAACGAGATCGATGCGGCCGGCATCGAGGTGACACTCGGCGGCCTCGAGGCACGCGCTGAAGGCGACGTCCTCTTGGCGGTGACCGGGGCTCCCTGCCCGGTGACGGTGGATGGCCACCCCCACCCGTCGCATTCGCTGATCGAGGTCAGCGGCGGTGCCACCGTGCGGCTCGGCCCGCCGGTGTCGGGCCTGCGCAGCTATCTGTGTGTGCGTGGCGGCATCGACGTGCCGCCGGTGCTCGGCTCACGCTCCACCGACACCCTCTCGGGCCTCGGCCCCGACGTGCTCTCGGCCGGGACCGTCCTGCCCGTCGGTACACCCCCACCGGATCTGCCGATCGTCGACCTGGCCCCGGCTCCGACACCGGCGAGCGGCGAGGTGCGACTGCGCGTCACCCTCGGCCCTCGTGTCGACTGGTTCACCGAGGAGTCGCTCGAAACGCTGCTGGGCCACCCGTATTCGGTGACTCCCGAAAGCGACCGGGTCGGGATGCGCCTCGACGGCCCTGCGCTCGGGCGATGCCGGGACGAGGAGTTGCCCAGCGAGGGTATGGTCGCGGGTTCGCTGCAGGTGCCACCCTCGGGCCGGCCCACCCTCTTTCTCGCCGATCATCCTGTGACCGGGGGATATCCGGTGATCGCGGTCGTCGTCGAGGCTGATCTGGCGGCCGCCGCACAGGCGCGGCCCGGACAGGCGTTGAGTTTCCGGCTGGTCGACGGCCTCCTGTCCGCAGAGGTCGACGGTGCGGCCGGTCCTCGCGGGACCCGCTGATCGGCGCGCGTTCGATGCATACCCGTGGGCACGGGCATACCGTGAAGTCATGAGTGGAATCCAGCAGCAGGTGGAGCGCTATTTCGAGTCGGTCGACGCCGGTGATGTCGAAGGCGTCGTCGGCCTCTTCGCGGCGAACGCGCGGTATGAACGGCCCGGTTACGACCCGATGATCGGCACGGATGCGTTGCGCGAGTTCTATGCCGGCGAGCGCGTCATCGAGTCGGGTCGTCACACCGTCACGTCCGTGCTCATCGAGGGTGACAGTGCGGCGATCCAGGGCAGATTCCAGGGGACGCTGAAAGACGGATCCCAGGTCGATCTGCGATTCGCGGACTTCTTTCGCGTCGACGGCGACGGCCTGTTTGCCGACCGGCGCACCTACTTCTACTCGCCGATGGTCTGACCGTCCCGGGCGGCGAGGTATCCCGCGAGCAGCGCGTCGGCAACCGCGCCGACGACGTGATCGTCCGGCAGGAAGCGGGAGTCGTGCAGCCCGTGCACGGTCCCTGCCCCGACGAACATCATGAGGGCGGGATGCTGGTGTCCGTAGTAGGAGAAGTCGTCCGCGCCGAACGAACGGAAGTCGCCGGTGGTGGTGTGGCCCATGCCGGCGAGCCGTATGGCAGTGGCTTCGGCCAGGTCCGGATCGTTGACCAGCACGGGCTCACCCTCGACGACCTGCAGCAGCCCGTCGCACCCGTGCACGGCAGCGGTGTCGCGGACGATCCGGCGCATGCGTGCGATGGTGGGCTCGCGGTCCTCTGCCCTCATGAGCCTCAGCGATCCGGCGGCAGTGGCCCGGTCGGGGATGACGTTGACCGCGGTGCCCCCGGCGATTTGCCCGATCATGCAGACCGCACCGTGCACCGGGTCGACGCTGCGCGGGGTCAGGGCCTGCAGGTTCAACGCGGTCTGGCACAGCGCCGCGATCGGGTCGTCCACGGTGTGCGGGTATCCGACGTGGCCGCCGGATCCCGTGATGGTGACCTCGAACTCGTCGGTGGAGGCGTTGACGGCTCCCGCCGTGACGGCGATGGTGCCGTCGGCGACCTGGGGTTGCACGTGCGCGGCGATGACCGCCTGCGCGCCGATGCGGTGCAGGATGCCGTCGGCCACCACGTCCTGGGCGCCGGAGGGGGCACGCTCCTCGCGCGGCTGAAGGAGCACGGCGAGCCCGGCCGCCGGCCCCAGGACGCGATGGACGGCCCGGGCGACCGCGGTCACGGCGGCCAGATGCACGTCGTGCCCGCACGCATGCATCGCGTCCCCGACGGCGGCCCAGGATGCGCCGGTTCTTTCGGCAACGGGCAGCGCGTCGAGCTCGGCGCGCAGGACGACACACGACCCGTCACCGAGGCGGATCAGGCGTCCCGTATCAGCGACCGCTGACTGCTCGCCGACCCCGATCGCGGCCGCCACCCGTGCGGCGGTGGGCGCCTCCTGCCCGGAGACGTGCGGGTCGGCGTGGATGGCATGCCGCAACTCGACCGCGCCGGGCAGCTCATCCGCCAGCGCCTCGCGCAGCCTCGCCTCGACATCACTCATCCCGCGTCCAATCGGTAGGCACGGCGGGCATTCCCGCCGCAGACGGCGTCCGCGAAGCGGCGTGCGTCGTCGCCGGTCCACGCCCCGTCCGCCACGCCGGCGTCCAGGTATTCCGAGAGGCTGTCGCGGAATACGCGCGTGGCGACCACATACAGCTCCGGGAGGCCGAAGGCATCCGAGGAGAACAGCACGGAGCCGAACGGTGCCAGTTCGAGCAGCTCGGCGAGCACCTTCGGCGCAGCGGGTCCGACGTTGTGCAGCGTCAGGCCGACGTCGACGAAAACGTGATCGAAGACCTGCGCGAGGTAGCCGGCGTGCCGATGAAACGGGTAGTTGTGCAACAGCATCACCGGGATGCCGGCCGCACCCAGGGCGCGCAGCAGCGGGGTGAGCAGCAACGGATCGCACTCGGCGAGATCCACGTCCGCATCGCCATATCCGACATGGAACTGCATCGGCAGACCCAGGTCCGCGCCGGCCCAGATCAGGAAGCGGGTCAGGACCGGGTCGGCCACACGGGCCCGCGACCCGTCGCCGACGTGGCGCAGCAGCGCCGCCGCAGCGTCACGGACTTCTGCTTCGGTCGGGCGGACCGGGTCGAGCCGGAGGCCGACCCGGTATGCGGCGATCGACTTCAGCCCCACCGCCGACGTGCAGCGCCGCGCCAGTTCGGCGCGGACGGTCTCGGCAAAACGGGCGGCGTCGGTGTGCGCGGCGACGTCCTCGGCGACCTGCTCGAGCCGGACGATCTCGAGGCCGGATGCATCTGCCAGTCCGGCCAGTTCGCCCGGCGAGGTGAGCAGGTCGGGCCGGAAACCGGTGTCTACGAGGAAACGGCTGGTCGGCAGCGACCCGACGAGCCGGCGGTTCACCTCTGCAGCGCCCAATTCAAGGCGTCGACGCAGGTATTCGTCGGCCGGTGCGAGCGAGGGCAGGTCGAGCAGCGGTGCGCACCAGCGTCGTACGGCCAACCCGACGTGGGTGTCGAACAGAGTGCCGTGCCACCGGCCCGGGCCTTCCGCCTCGCACAGCAACGACTCGAAGCCGTCCCGGTCGACGTCGGTGCGGACTATCCCGTGGCAGTGATGGTCGATCAACTCGACATCGTCCACCAGGCTCACGGCACACCCTCACGCACCGGTCGGATGGGCGGCGGCATCGAGTTCGTCGGAGTCGCTGACAAAACCTTCCTCCGCCGCCAGTCGCTCCCCGAGCCTGGCGGCAGTGCGTGGCACGGCGATCACGGCGACGGCGCACGCCACGAGCCATGCGCCGGCGACGATGGGATACCAGAACGCTGCGGTGTCCGAGGGCGGGTAGGGCAGAACATTGCGATACAGGGTATAGACCAGCACGACGATGGCCGCGAGTGGAATGACGACCTCCCAGGCATGCACGGGCATCTTGCGCTGGATGAACAGCAGCCGGATCGCGCCGACCGTGGTGAGGACATAGACCACCAGGATGATCAGCGTGCCGATGGTGCCGGACCAGGCGAACGCGTCCTCGGCCCCGGCGCCGAACGCGAATGCGTCGATGACGATGATCAGGCCCATCAGGCAGGTCACGGTCAGGGCCGCCGCGCCGGGCGTGCCCAGCCTGGTGACGCTCGCCAGTCCGCGCTCGCCGGCGACGTCCCGGGAGATGGCGAACATCAGCCGGGACGCTCCGACCACACATGCCAGACAGCACCCGAAAGCACTGATGGCGGCGCCGAGCGTGATCACCTCGCCGACCCACGAGGCGACGAAGGACCGACCCAGGTCGCCCACCAGCGATGCAGACCCCGCATAGGACTTCACGCCCTTGGCGTCGGCGCCGAATCCCATGACCTCGATCGCGGTCACGACGGTGAAATACAGGGTCCCGAAGATCGCCGTGCCCAGGATCGCGCGAGGGATGTTCTTGCGGGGCTTGTCCGTCTCCTCACCGAGCGTCGAGGACGCCTCGAATCCGGCGAACGACAGGAAGCCGAACACGATCCCGAGGAAGAGCGTCGACGCGTTCGTCCCGGGCTCGATCGCGAACACCTTCAGGGTGAAGCTCTGGCCACCGCCGGCCGGAGCCTGACCGGCGATCAGCCGCACGAGCACGATGGCACACACGATGAGGATCAGGACGATCGTGGCGCCCTCGATCGACAGCAGAGTCGTCGTGCCCCGCTTGGCGGGAATGACGGTCAGCACGAGCGCGCCGGCGAGCGCGATCGCGGCCAGCAGGTATGGCGCCCATCCGGGTGCGTGGGGCCAGATGCCGACCGTCGTCAGGAAGTCGGTGCCGAGGATCCCGAAGGCACACGAGGTGACCACCCCGAAGAACGTGTAGGTGCCGAAAAGTGCGGTGCCGGAGACAACCCCGGCACGTGGGCCCAAAGTCGAGCCCACGAAGGCATAGACGGATCCGGCGTGCTGGTAGTACTGGCACAGTCGCACAAAACCGTAGCTGACCAGCAGCACGCCGATGCCCGCGAGCAGGAAGGCGAGCGGGACGGCCCGCCCGACCGTGCCGGCGGTCACCTGCGGGTTGATGTTCGCGGCCATGCTCGGCGCCATCAGGGCGACAGACAGCCCGACCGCCTGCCAGATCGACAGGTTTCGGCGCAGCCGCGGGGGCTCTGACTCGGCCATGACGCCCTCCTTCGGGCATATAGCACCATCTTCCTGCCATGTCTGAGAAATGAAAAGATCACTGAGTCAATTTTCTGGAACAAATCATTCAGACCTGGCTACGATGAAAATCCGACACAAACGGCAGGAGGCCGTCAGGTGGATGCGGAGGACCGTGCTGGACGAGAGGCCGAGGCGGCGCGTGCCGCCGCGGTCCTGACCGGCCACGACGTGGTGGGGGTCGCCGGCACCTACGTCGACAACAGCGGCATCACCCGAGTGAAGGCGGTGCCCGTCGCTCGTCTCACCCATGCAGCGGTGTGGGGCATCGGCATGTCGCCCGTGTTCGACGCCTTCCTGTCGGACGATTCGATCCTCGCAGGACGATTCGCGGGCGGCCCGGTCGGCGACCTGCGGCTCTACCCGGACCTCTCCCGCCTGACGGTGCTCTCCGCACAACCCGGGTGGGCGTGGGCACCCGTCGACCGGTATCGCCAGGACGGCACGCCGCATCCACAGGACCAGCGCAGTCTGGCCCGTCGCAGCGTGGCCCGGCTCGCCGAGGCCGGCTACAGCGCCCGTATGGCGTTCGAGATCGAGTGGGCGGTCGGCGTCGATGACGCGGCCGACGACGAGTTCGTCCCCGCCGTCCACGGGCCGGCATACGGGTTCACCCGTATCGTCGAGGCATCCGACTACTTGCGCGATCTGGCGAATGCTCTGGCAGAGCAAGGAATCCACGTCGAGCAGATCCACCCCGAATACGCCGACGGCCAGTTCGAGGTGTCGGTGGCGGCGGAGGATCCGGTCTCCGCCGCGGACACGTTCGTGCTGACCCGCGAGACGATCCGGGGAGTCAGTCTCCGGCACCGGCTCCGGGCCTCGTTCTCCCCCAAGACCGTGGCCGGCGGCGTGGGCAACGGAGGCCACGTGCACCTCTCGCTATGGGAGGAGGGACGCAACGTATTCGCCGGTGGCGACGCGCGATTCGGTATGACGTCACCTGCCCTCCGGTTCACCGCCGGGGTCCTGGACCATCTCCCCGCGCTCCTCGCGGTGGGCACCTCGACGGTGGCGAGCTATTTGCGGCTGATCCCCCAGCATTGGGCCGGCGCCTTCCAGGCGTGGGGGCTCGAGAACAGAGAAACCGCATTGCGTTTCGTCACCGGATCCCCCGGCGACGAGCACCGCGCGGCAAACCTGGAGATCAAGTCGTTCGACGAGTCCGCCAACCCCTATCTGGTCGTAGCCGGCCTGATCAGCGCAGGCCTGGACGGGCTGGCCCGGAACCTGGACCCGCCGGAGCCGATCGATGTCGACCCTGCCGTGCTCAGCGACGAGAGTCGAGCTGCACGGGGCATCATGGCGCTGCCGGCATCGCTTGCGGCAGTGGCGGATGCCTTCGATGCCGACGAGGTGCTGACCAGAGACTTCGGCGTCGAGCTCGCGACCACGATCGTCGAGCTGCGACGCGCTGAACATGCCAGATTCGTCGATGCGACCGAGCAGGATGTCGCGGCCGCCGTGCGCTGGAAGTACTGACACGGGCGCCCACGTCAAGACCGTCGCGGAGCTCGTGCGGGCGCGGCGGCACGAGTTGACCGCCGCCGAGCTTCGCATCATGCAGACCCTGCTGCGCGACTATCCGGCTGCGGGCCTGCAACCCGTCGCGGCACTCGCGGCGGACGCCGGCGTGAGTCCGCCCACGGTGGTCCGCTTCACTGCGAAGCTGGGTTTCGCCGGCCACGCGCAGTTCCAGGCACGCCTGAGGGCGGAGGTTTCGGCGCGGTCCGCCGCACCGGCTCAGCTCTACCCGTCCTTGGGGCGCACCGAGCCCACGACAACGGTATTGCGCCGCTGCGAGCACCAGATCGGCCGCGCTGTGATCGACACGCTGCACGCCGCGGACGACACCGACTTCGCCCATGCGGTCACTCTGGTCACCGATCCGTCCCGGCCCGTGCTCATCACCGGTGGACGCGTCTCCTCCACTCTCGCGCTCTACCTGACGACATGTCTGCAGCTGCTGCGCCCGGGCGTGCACCATGTCGAACCACAGCACGGCACACGCGCGGCCGCCCTCATCGACGTGACCGCCAAACACACCGTGGTCGCATTCGACTATCGCCGCTACGAACGCGACACCATCGCATTCGGCACCGACGCGGCCGACCGCGGTGGCAAGGTCGTGCTGTTCACCGACACCTACCTCAGCCCTCTCGCCCGCGACGCATCCGCACTGATCGCGACGTCCGTGGACGGCCCCGGCCCACTCGCGTGCCTGACGCCCGCCTTCGCCATGGTGGAGGCTCTTCTGGTCGCCGTCGCCGAGCGCAGCCCGAAGAAGGGGCGCCGCCGGCTGACGCAACTCGACGAACTCGGTGGCGACACGGTGAACTGACCGTCCACCGACGACGACAACCCCAGGCTGGTCGAGTAGCGCGATGCGAGGGACGAGCGAGCGCGTATCGAGACCCCCGAGCCAGCGTTGCCAAGCCAGCTGGGCAACGCTGGCTACGAGGTCTCGCTCCTCCGCTACCCGACCAGCCATTGCTTCCCCACCTCATGGGGCCAAGCGAAGCGCTGCCCGCGTCAGCTGACGCTGCTGGCAGCGTTCGCCAGGTTGCCGAGCACCCCGAGGAGCAGCAGCGCGCCCAGCACGATCATCGCGATACTGATCCCCTGGTTCGGGGGCTTCGCCGCCGACTGGACGGAGTTGCCGGGCGGCACCGGCGGCGCGGGCGGGCCATACGGTGCACTGGGTGGCGGTGGATACCCGGCGTTCGGGTCGTACCCGGGCTGCGGCGGCGGGTAGCCGTATTGCGCGGCGTTCCGCTCTCGCAGCATGCGCGAGCGCTTGCCGAGCCGACGAATGCCGAAGACGAGCAGCAGAATGCCACCGACCAGGAACAGCAGGAAGGAGAAGAGGAATCCGGCCCGTTCGGCGGGGTCCATGGACTCCATCAGGACAGTCGCGGTCATCGGCCCACCATGCCACAGCGCAACACCGTATGAAGCTCACGGCGCGCCGTGGCCCCGGGGCGCCGGCGGGAAGCCGTCGCGGACTGCATACATGTCAAGGCAATGTCAACACGGTCGTGTCAGGCTCGCACGCACGGGCATCATCCGATGCCGGGGGAATCAGGCGGCTCACGCCAACGCGCGAGTTGCCCATGGGCTCATCGCAGCCCGCGATACAGAGGGGATCAACCAGTGCACATGCACAAACTCACCAGGGGAGCACTTGCGCTCGCCACGACGTCGGCAGCCATCGCGTTCGCCGCGCCGCATGCGTCGGCGGCGATGACGCCTGACAGCGGCGGCGTCTGCAATGCGGGCTGTTCCGCCTACGCCACGTTCCAGTCATACGGCGAGATCTTCACCGTTCACGACTACAAGAAGGATGGTTACGGCACGATCGGCTGGCTCTGGACCTGGAACGGCAAGAAGTGGAAGCTGCACGGCACCGTGGTCAACAAGAAGGGATTCGACGGCCCGCCGGTGCGGCGGAACTACTCGATCCGGGAAGGGACACCCGTTGCCTACGCGGTCTGCCTGAGAGACCGGCATGGCAAGCTCTACAACTGCAGCAAGGTCCGTTACGACCACGCATAGCATTCCGGCGGGATCCGGTCATGTGCATGTCGCTACGGCGCACATGACCGGATCCCGACACCCTGCCACAAGACGGGATGGCGACGGCAATGCGATGACCCTCACCAGCCGATCCGCTTGTGCCGCTCGTGCGTGAACGTGGCGTTCAGCGCTGAATCGCGTTGTTCCAGCAGCTGTTCGCGCAGAATGTCGGCATGACCCGCGGCGCGGGAGAGCTCCTCGACCATTCGGAGGTAGATCCAGCGGACCGTCACTGGATCGCGCGCACCGTCCGGAGCGACCACGTGCTCCAGCGAGTATGCGCTGACGGCCTTCCTCGACTCGTCGCAGGCCGTTTCGAATCCCGACACCGCATCGACGATGCGCACGCCGGCCGGCACTCGCCGATCCGCTCCGACGACGTCGGTCCACACGCCGTCCGCCGGTGCAACACCGTCGACCAGCACGCTCTGGAAGAAGAAGCGCTCCATGGCCGCCGCATGCGTCACGAGCCCGAGCAGCGTCATCCGGGAGCGCATGAGCGACCGGTGGGCCTCGGCCTCGGTCAGACCGTCCAATGAATCCGCAATGACCTGGCGATGATCGTCGAGAAATGCCTCGAGCACCGATCGTTCATCCGTCACGGCCAGAACGTCAGCCGACCGGCGTCTGTTCTTGAACGGCATGGCGGAACTTTAGCGGCTGCCACCACCGCCCTGTGGGTTCAGGTCCGGTGAATCTGGCCAGGGTCACGGACCGACGCGGCGGTGCATGACCCATCGCCACTTGGCGATCTTCCGGTCACGGACGAATCCGAAGTCGGCAAAGAGCGTTTCGGGGCCGGTGTGGAAATACGCTCCGGCCTGCGGCTTACGGTCCTCGACCTGCTCCGGGTAGGCCTCGACCACCCCGCCGCCGGCCTCTTCGATCGCCGCGAGCGCGCCGGCCACTGCGGCTCTGGCGACGCCTGCGCGGCGGTGGCCCTTTCCCGTGAAGATGCAGCCGATCCGCCAGTCCGGCGCCTCAGTGGCCTGCTTCTCATACGCCTTGCGATTCTGGATGCCCGGGATCTCGGCGGGGGCGCCGTATTGGCACCAGCCGACGCACTCGCCACCGGCATACACCAGGACCTGATGCACCGTGGCCCGCCGCACGTGGGCGCGCTTGTTGACGCGGTTGTGAGATGCGCTCTGTCGATCGAGCCCTTCGGGGTGGAAGCCCATGCACCAGCAGCCGCCCCATACCCCGTTGTTGGCTTCGACGAGGGCCTCGAAATCGGGCCACGTCTCCTCGGTGAGCATCCGGGTGCTGTATGCCTCGTCGCCTCGTTGTCCGGGCATTCCCTCATCGTCGCAGGTATGCCGATCGACGTCCACCGGTCGTCGCCCCCGGGCGACGGACGCACCCGGCATGAACGGCTCCCGCACCGATCGGGCCCGCCGACGGGATCACACACCGCCGCCCTGAGCCACCACCGCCTCGATCGAGGCGATCAGCGCCCGCCGCGCGTCACGCAACCCCTTGCCGTCGGTCGGCTGCAGGCAGGCACCCTTCAGGGCAAGCATGATCAGCGCCGAGACCTGCCGTCGGCGGTGCGCCGGCAGGTCGACGAGGATGCGCTGCAGCGCGGCGCGCCACCTCTGCTCCGCCTCAGCCACGATCTCGGCGACGGACCTGTCGTGGGCAGCCTCGACGCCGACCTCCGCGAGCACGCACGCCAGCTGCGGGTCATCCTCCAGCACCCCGAAGGCCGCATTGAGATGCGCCCTGATCGCGCCGGTCGCGGTATGGCCGGAGGGAGGCACCGCGTGCGCCGCGAATCGCTCGTGCGCGTGCGTGACCACGAGACGGATCAGCTGCGCCTTGCTCTCCACGTGGTAGTGGATCGTGGCGATATTGAGTCCGGCTTCGGCAGCAACGTCCCGCATCCGCAGACCTGCTATTCCCTTGTCGGCGATACACCGAAAGGCGGCGTCGACGACCTCGTCACGGCGGCTCCCGGGTACAGCAGGGACCCCCGGGGTTCTCGGCTGACGAGCATTCTTCGACACGCTTGGAATCCTAGGAGGGTGCGCGTATCGTGTCAATCAATCACTTGATTGGATCGCATCATGTCGAATAGCTCGTCTCGTTCTGGCCGTGGTCAGCAGGCTCTCAACATCGTGATGCGCGGCGTGCTCGCGGTCCCACTCCTGCACAGGGCGGTCAGCAACCGCGTCCTGGTGCTGGATGTCCGCGGTCGGAAGTCGGGCCGCAGATATCGCATTCCTGTCGGCTACACGCCGACCGCGGAGGGGCTGCTGATCGGCACAGCGGGCACCTGGCGTCGCAATCTCGTTGGTGACAAGCTGATCTCGGTAACCGTCGCCCGAAAGACCCTGCTGATGGACCCGGAGGTGATCACGGATGAGCGACGGTGTGCCGAGTGCTACCGCAAGATCCTCGCACACAATCCGGTCCACGGCCGCTATGCGGGAATTCGCGCCATGCCCGACGGCACACCGGACCCGGACGATCTGCATGCGGCGCTGCAACGCGGAATCGCCGTCGTACAGTTGAAGCCCGTGGCCGGACACTGAGCCGACAGCAGCCATGCGGCGACATCACCAGGTGGCCGGCTCGATGAACGCAACCGCCGGCTTTCGCAGGTGCTGGGTGATGCGCATGACCAGCGTCATGTCGGCCCGACGCGCCGTGCGCAGGTTGGTCAGCCGGCTCGGCGTGCAGTCGAGCTCTCGCGCCAGCTCGCCCCACGTGAGTCCGTCCTCGCGACGGAGCGCATTGACAGCGGCGTGAAGGCGGTTCAGGTTCCACCGCAGCCTCTTGTCCGAATCAGCCCGCGGAAGGCCACAGTTGCCGACGTCCACCACGGGCCCGACGAGGAAGTCCTCGGGCGGGCGGTCGAGCCATCGCAGCATGAAGAGGGCGTATTGGCAGGATGTCGTGTCGTTCGTGGCCATTCGCTGCACCGCGCCACCACACAGGGGATGATCGGATCGAGATGCGTTCAATTCCGCCGACTGCTGCCACATCGCGTCGGCCAGGTCATACCACCCGATATCCAGCTCACGCCGTGACGCATCGAGCGCTGCGAACAGCGCCGCGCAGTCGAAGACCGGCAGGTCGAGCACGCTGACCACGGTAACGCGACCAGCGCGCATCGGGAAGCCGTGACCCGAGCCCGCGCGTAGGAGGGCCGGCGGAAGCTGGTGCCCGCTCAGCTTCATGCATATGGTGCAGGGATGGCCCGGTATGCGATCGACACGCCGACCTTGCTCGTGATCGTGGGCGACGAGGTTGCCGTCAGCCCCGCCCATCAACTCGTCGCGCCGAACCGCATCCGGTCGGAGGCACTCAACGGGCTGTTGCAGGCCGTGGCGCGCGGCGAGTTGACCGAGAAGATCGCACTACAGCGCCATGAGCGGCTGACCGGCCTCAAGATGCGGCTGCTCGGCGACCGTGTCTCGCGCGGCACCGCCTGGGCGATCGCTCGGGAGCAGGGCTGGGATTCGATCTACGACGCCGAGTATCTCGCCGTCGCCAGACTGCAGGCCGACGCGCTGGTGACGGTCGATCCCACCATGGTGCGCAAGGCGAAGGGCATCGTCTCGGTCGCACCGTTCGAATCGCTCACCGCGGACCGCGGCTGAGTGCACGGCAGATGCGGTTGCGAGTGCGAGAGTTGGAGTGATCGAATGTCAATCCCCGACCTGTCGAAGCTGTTCCACGAACCGGCATCGACCTACCTCGACACGGCGAGCTACGGACTTCCCCCGATCGCGACAGTGGCCGCAATGCACGATGCGGTCGACGCGTGGAGCTCCGGTGCGGCGAGGTGGTACGCCGACTGGGATCCCCTCGGTGACGAGAGCGGGGAGCTGATGGCGTCCATCGTCGGCGCCGATCCCGCATCGGTGGCGCTCATTCCGGCCGCCTCCGTCGGTGTCGGCACCGTCGCCAGCGCGTTCGGCCGGGGCGACGAGGTGCTGGTGGTGGAGGACGACTACAACTCCGTGCTGCTGCCGCTCAGGGCCGCCGAACACGAGCGCGGACTGCGCATACGGCAGGTCCCCTTCGACCACCTGCTCGACGAGATCCGCGAGGAGACCGCACTCGTCGCCGTCAGTCACGTCCGCTCGAACGACGGCCGAATGGTCGACCTGCCGCGGCTGTCCTCGATCACGCGCGCGCTGTCGGTGCCCGTGCTCGTGGACCTGACCCACTCGGCCGGGGTGAAGGACATCGATCTCGCCGCGCTGGGCTTCGAATTCGCGGTATGCGCCGCCTACAAGCACCTGCTCTGCCCGCGCGGCACGTCGTTCCTGATCGTCGCGGAGCAATGGCGCGATCGCGTCGTGCCGCGAAACGCCTCCTGGCGGGGGCAGGCCGATCCATACGGCGAGGCCTGCGGGGGCGACCTCGGTGTCCTCTCACCGACGGCCGCGCGGTTCAACGTCTCGCTGGACTGGTTCGCGTGGGTCGGCGCGCGGGAGTCGCTGACCTTCGTGCAGAGCGTCACGGCGGCCGACCGCGAGACGCACTGCGTCGGACTGGCCACCGATCTGGCGTCCAGGCTGGGCCTCACCCCGACGGGGTCGTCGATCCTGACCGTGCCGCACAGCCGTCCACAGGAGGAGGTGCAAGCCGTCCTCGAAGATGCGAACATTCGAGCGGCGGTGCGAGGAGACAATATTCGCTTCTCGTTCCACCTCTACAACACTGGGGAGCATGTGCGGCAAGCCGCCGAGGTCGTGGCATCAATCCGTTGATCGGCCGTCACCGCAGGTGACGCAGATGACGCTCCGGAGCATCCGGTAGTGCATCACGAACTCCAGGTGGCCCCAGGAGCATTCGGTGGCATCCCTCAGGGTGCATCGTTTCAGCGCGCACGAAACGCCCGGGCACGGGCGTGATCCACGCGTTTTGAGTGACCGCACCATACGACCGCTTGCGGAACCACTGACGTATCACTCGTCGTTCTCGGCGCCAATATCGAGTGTCCTCGGCGTGCCGCTCGACCCTGTGCTCGACATCGGGGTGCGTCCGCGACTACAACATTGTCATGATGACGATCCGAGTGGACCGGTCCGCCGGTGAAGCCGATGCGCGGGACGTGTGGTCGGTGTATTCGCCGGTCTTCGACGACCAACCGGACTACGAGAGTTGGCGCGAGCAGGTGTGGGATCGGCACGTGGTGCGCTCCGGATTTCGCCTCGCCCGGGCCCACAGCGGCGGCGCCCTGGTCGGCTTCGCATACGGCTACACCGGTCAACAGGGCCAGTGGTGGACGGATCGGGCGCAGGAGGTGCTGGACCCGCAGCTCGCCGACGAATGGCTGGGCGGCCACTTCGAAGTCGTCAGCCTCGGCGTCATCGAGGCGTCCCGGCGGGCCGGAGTCGGCCGAGAACTCATGCGAGCGCTCACCAACGAAGTCGACCATGACCGCCTACTGCTGAATACCACTGCGGACCCTGACGATCCAGCTCGGCGTCTCTATGCTTCACAAGGATGGCGCGTCCTCGGCCCCGGAGTCGGCGACGCGACGGTCATCATGGGCAGACGCCGCCCGCAGCCGTCGTAGGGCTCTGATCGGAGGACGGCCAGACCGGATCTGCCCGAGAAGACCGGGACAACCGTCGCCATCCTCTAACCTGGCGTCAGGAGGAGGACGCATGACACACCCGCGAGACGACGGTATGCCGGTCCCGAAGATGCCGCGGAAACCCTCGAGAGCGATGCGGGCGTGGCCGGCGGTCACCATCCTGGTGTGCCTGATCCTCACCTCGCCGTTGCTGTGGCTCTGGTATGACGCCCGCTCCGCCGGCAATGCCACGCGGCAGCACATCATCACGTGGGTCGTCGTGCTCGGCGTCCCCGTGGTGTTCTGGACGTTGCTGGCATGCTGCACACCGGTGCGCCGGTGGATCGAGCGGGTGTCGCTACGCGCCCACCTGCTCCCGCCGGACGTCGCCGGCAGGCGGATCGCCGCGGTCCTGCCGGTCTGTGCGTTTGTGGGCAGCTATCTGTGGTGGCTGATGCTGTTCTCCGGGACAGCCTGGTCGATCGTCGCGGCGTTCGTCATCTTCGCGGTCCCGGCGATCCCGAAGATGGTCGATCCGGACTACCACGCCGATATGCGGCCGCGCTGAGACCCCACCGGCTGGGGCTCCCCCACGAGAAAGTCCTCGGCGCGACCCCGCGTCGGGGCCACGCCGAGGACCAGGCGAATACGCGGTCGGCTACGCGCTGACCTTCGCCCGTCGGCGAGCGCTGCGCTCACCACTCTGCTCACGAGTCGCGAGCTGCTCCACGTGCCGCGCGGCGATGTAGAGGCCCTCGCGGTTCAGATGCCGTGAATATCGCGCGTCGAGATAGAGGACCGGGATGTCGCCGGCGGCCTGCTGCAGGGCTGGGCGCAGCAGATGCTTGATCGGGCCGGACCCGCCGCCATACACGTAGACGACCTCGGTCGTCGCGCCGGCCTGAGTCACCACATCCGTGAAACGGCTGGCGATCTCGGCGGCCAGATAGCGGGCCTCGTCCTCGACGAAACCGCTTGCCCGCTCATACCGTCCGCGTTGCAGGACGGACGGCCTCTGCTGCAGGAAGTCCGCGAGTTGCTTGCGGCTGGTGAATGCGAGCTGCTTGTCGACCTCGCTCATCCGCTCCATGGCGTTCATCAGCGCCGTGCCGTAGCCCTGCTCGAGCGTGACGGCCGCCTCGGCGTTGAATCGCCCGTCGGTGAACACCGGGAAGTTGACCGTGCCCTCACCGACGTCGACGCCGATCGTGTTGCGGACGTCGACCAGGTCCGCGGCGGTGACGCCCTCCGGCAGCGGGTCGGGATCGCTCGACCGGAGATCATCCAGCAGCGCCTGCGCCAGCGGCTCGCCCTTGTCGGTGATCGCGAACTGAGCCGATGCGCCCTCGGCGAGCACCTGCACGTCGATGAACCGCAGCCGCACCGTGACGGGGGTGCTGAAGTTCTTGATCGTCACCGTGTGAATGGTGGGGTCCTCACCGTTCACGCCCGTGAACTCGGCGGCGAAAGTGTGCCGCCTCTGCACGTATTCACTGATCGGCAACGCGAGGCCCGCACGCACGTTGACCCGCAGCTCATGATTGGGCAGCGAGCCGTGCGCGGCGACGTGGTCGCGGAGGGCCTTCGCGGCGAAGACACCCAGGACGAGCACGGCGCTCAGCTCCTGGTCGGCCTTCGACCGCTTGCTCAGCACCTCGAATTCGGTGAACTTGCTGCCCCGCACCGACAGGGCCGACCGCCCGAAGATCCGCCGGTCGTTGTGACCGACCAGAGGGCTGGACAGCGAGCAGTCCAGGCGGTTGTAGAAGTCGTCGATGTCGTTGGACCCGGCGCCGTTGATCACCGCCACGACGTCGCTGTCCGCCAGCGGCACCTTCGGCGTCGACCTGCTCGTGGAGACCACCGCAGAGGGCAGGTCGATCTCGTCGAAGACGGCTTCGCCGCCGACCTCGCCGCGAATAACTCCCTTGAGATAGCCGTTCCCGACGTCGATGCCGCCGGTGAGGACCATCTCGTCAAGGATGCCCTTGCTGCTCGCACCGCCCGCGTGTCCCGCGCTTTTCGTGCTGCCGCTGCTGTGTTTCGCCATACCCGATTTGCCCTTCGTTGTGGATTGAATGTGCTCGAGGTTGCCGGCCATAACGCGCCGACTCGTATGTCATTGCCGTGTGCTGCTCATGATCTCGTCGATCGAATACTGCCTCGGGGGCTGCGACTCCTGCGCGTCCTGCGGCACGGCCCGGCCCTTCGACTTCTTTGCCGGACGGCGGCCGCGCCGCGCCTCGGTGCGCGACTCGGCACCGCGCTCACGGCCTTGCACCCTCACCGGCGTATCGAAGTCGTCGCTCGAATCAGCTTGCGACGAGGTCGAATTCGATGGCTCTGCCACTGGGCGGCCACGGCGTGGTAGCTGGTCGACGGGACGAGTCAGCATGTCTGTATAGCCGTCGCGCTCGATGGCCGCGCGCACCAGCATGCGCAGCGAGATCGAGGGGCTCTCCTGCACCTCGAGCCACCGCAGCACGGACGTGTCGGACGCCGGCACCGTGATGCGCAGACGATGCGGCGGGTCACTTCGGGGACGCGCACTCATCCGGCCGCCGTCCGCCGGGTCACCGTGCCGGCTCCCCGAAGCCTCATGCACACATCACTGTCACAAGCCATGAACTCGGTTCCCTCTCTGTGCGTCTCACGATCATCACTTCGTCTGTCACCTTCCGGTTGTCCACAGCAGCGCGGCATCGATGGGGGCCGGTCCGAAACTGGCCCATCACCGGTGCCGCGGGAGGCGACCCAGGACATTTCATATCGGATCTGCCACTGATGGGTCTCTCCGGGGTCCACGAGTGGTCCACATGGGGACCCGAACCGACCCAAAGCCGCCGTCGGCACACTCTAGTCGGAAATGACCGGCCGTTTCAGGTGATTCGGCAACATCAGGGCTGACCACGGCTCCTTGTCGGGCTCAGTGTGGTCTCATCATGGCCATATAGTGACCATGATGGGACCACGTAAGGACCTTTCATGGCCAAATTTGCGGGCTCTGGTCCCACGGAGCGCAGCGCCCCGCTCACCCAGAGCCCCGGGCATGAAGTCGAATAGATGCTGTTACGAATGATATTCAGGCAGTGGGAGTCCCTGCGGCGACAGATCGATGGTGGCGAGGACGGGGCCTCACCGACACAGTGCAGCAGAAATCATTTCGATAATGATTTCCGGACGCAATCCTATGAGGCCAGGAGGCGCCCCGCCGACTGCGCGACGGCGGACGATCCCGGATGCGTCATGCGGAGGTGGTCACGTCCGGCCACTCCTGCACGACCGAGATGCCATCGTGCGCCGTCAGGAGGTGGCGGCCGTGCTGGCCGCAGTGGCGGCACTGACCGCCGCCATGGTCGCTGCCATCGCCGCGGCCTGAGCATCTCGGACGGCACGTCCGACGGCACCGGCCGCCCAATCGCCTTCCGTGATCTGCTTCGCCCGCTTGACAAGGTCCTTCTTGCTCATACCGAACTGCTCGTGCGGGAAGACTCCGGGCACCGCCCCGGCTGCATGGGTCAGACCCAGCAGCGTGCCGGTGCGCATGTCCGGTCTCTGCTTCTCCGCGAGCACCGCGGCGACATCGCTCCAGATCTGTTTGCGCGCAGCCGGATTGCGCACAGGAAATCGGTTCGGCCGCAGGAACCGTCCGCGCAGGCACTCCACGATGCCTGCGGCCGCGAGGCGGTCATAGAGTTCGTCGCCGAGGCCCTTGGCGACCTTCCCGAGGACGTCCTTGGGTCGCTTGCCGAGCTTCTGCTGAAAGGTCTCGAGGGCCCTGTCGAGGGTCGGGTCCCCGAGGGGCATCGGCTGCGGTGGTGACGCCAGACGTCCGCGATCGTCCACCGCTGCGCGCCCGTTCGCCGCCAGCTCCGCGAGCAGACCACCGGCGAGGGCGATCGGCACCGCCTGGCTGTTCGCGAGCCACTTCCCCTCGTCGGTCGTGATCAGCAGCAGGAACTCCTCCGAGATCAGCATGGGCAAAGCCTACGCGTGGCGTCCTGCCTGGCCACCTGGGCGCGCATCGGAGGGCGATCGCGACGGAAGAGCGGCGTCGTGACTTCGTCCGGCGATCGGGCCGCCACGGTCTCCGCTGTGTCGGTTCGACCGCCTACGAGCCTTGGCGCGCGCATTCGGCATGGTGGGCCAGGGTCCGGCACCGCTCGGCGGCATGGTCGGGGACGACGGCGGCGAGGGTCCTCCACCCCTTTGCCTTGTCGCGGTCTGTGCATTCGACGGCGGCGGCCTCGAACGCTCCTGGCGTCCCCAGCGCGGCCACCACGTCTGCGGAGACCGCGGCAGCCGAGCGGTCATCGAACCGCGCAGCCATCAGACCCACTTCGAGCACCCCGATGGCGTTGGCGACATCGGCCGAGTAGCCCTTTGCTCGTAGGTCCGTGATCCGCTGTGCTTCCCGCTCCGGCTGTTGGCCACCATCGATTCCGATCTGCGGCATCGGTAGGTCGGACGTGAACAGGGTGAAAGGGGTGCGGTGAAAGCCCTCCGTGTGTCGGCCGTCGGTCAATGCGTCGGCCAGAGCGTCGAGCCACGCAAGGGGCTTCTGCGTGCGCACCGCCTCGGCGACCGCCCGGGCGGTCGCCAGGTCGACGTGGATCGGACGATCGGCAAACATCCGGCCCGGTTCAGAAGCGATCGGCACCAAACGCCCGACGAGCGCACGATCACTCGCGTCGGCCATCGCTCCGATGTTGAGCGCCTCCACTTCGCATCCGTCGACCAGATCACGCAGCACGAGCCGGCACCCACGGAAGTCGAGAAACTCGTATGCACCGATCTGCGCATCTGCCCAATCACGCACGCGATCGGCCCTATCCAGCAACCCTGCCTCGGCTCGTTCGTCGATGTAGTCCGCCAACCCGCCGAGTTCGTAGAGCGCAACGCCGCCGACCAAGCGGTCACCAGCCGCGACCGAGGTCCCGAGGACGCGCAGATCGACCTCGCCATCAAGCACCCGGGCCACGGAGTCCGGATAGAGCGTGGCCAACACGCACTGCACCGCCATATCCATGCGGGAGTCCCCCTCCAGCAGCATCGAACGTGCCGCGAGGTCGGCGCACCAGCGTGAGTAGGCCCATGCAGGAGCACCGTCGCCCTGCTCGATGAGGTCTTGGAGGATGAATCGGTGGGGTGACTGGACGATCACTCTGCCGGCCAGCTCCGACTCGAGGCTGGCCTCCGCGTCGCCCCGCGCTCCCGCGGCGAGGGCGTGGGCGATGCAATCGAGGTCGTGCCTGTCCGGCCCGTTCTCGATGAGGCTGCGCATGGAGATCCGTTCGACGTGCCTGCTCCTTCGCGTATTACGGATCTGGTTCGTGTGGCGACGGCGGCGATTGCGAGACTTCGACATCTTTCAAGGCTGCCCACTGGGCCGCCATCTCACATCCCCACTTTTCCGACCTGTGGACAACGTCCGTCGGACCCCGCTGGGACAATCGTCGGCACCACGGGTCACCGATCGAACGGAGTGTGATGATGCTGGGCTACACCGGCGATGCCGCCTCG
>CAYPQR010000004.1:0-24864 GCA_964412865.1 uncultured Intrasporangiaceae bacterium | reverse complement strand
GTCGGGGCGGGGGACACACTGCGGTCGCAACTCCCCCTCGCACTTCGTGCTGGGGAGGCCGCTACGCTCCCTCCGCATGTCCCCCGCCCCTCCCATGCGTTCGCGCCGCCCGGACCTGCGGCTCACGATCGCGTCACGTGTTGCTGTCACTGCGCGGTGGTGCCAGACGAGTGTGTGAAGATTGCGGAGAGCAGACCCACGGAAGGAAGCCTGATGAAAGGTCGTGTGCTGATCGTCGACGACGACCCGTCGTTGGCCGAGATGCTGGGCATCATCCTGCGCAGTGAGGGTATGGAGGTCAGCCACTGCGCCGACGGCGCCGGTGCCTTGGAGGCGTTCCGCAACCATCGGCCCGACGTGGTCCTCCTCGATCTGATGCTTCCCGGGGTCGACGGCGTCGAGGTGTGCCGGCGCATTCGCGCGGAGTCGGTCGTGCCGATCGTGATGCTCACCGCACGCACCGACACGACCGACGTCGTCGCGGGTCTGGAGTCCGGAGCCGACGACTATGTCACCAAGCCGTTCAACCCGCAGGAACTCGTGGCGCGCGTGCACGCGCGGCTGCGTCGCGGTGACGAGCCGGAGGCCGAGACGCTCGAGGTCGGCGACCTGACCATCGACGTGCCCGGGCACACCGTCAAGCGGTCGGGTGAGCCGATCGGGCTGACCCCCCTGGAGTTCGATCTGCTGGTCGCGCTCGCGCGCAAGCCGTGGCAGGTGTTCACCCGCGAGGTCCTGCTGGAGCAGGTGTGGGGATACCGGCATGCGGGCGACACCCGGCTGGTCAACGTGCACGTGCAGCGGTTGCGCGCCAAGGTCGAGAGGGACCCCGAACACCCCGAGATCGTCGTGACGGTCCGGGGCATCGGATACAAGGCCGGGCCGGCCTGATGGGGTGAAAGCTGTGAGACTCGGTGACCACGCACGATGACGGTGCACGCCGCGGTCACTGGCTCGAGGTCGTCTCGGGCTGGTTGGGCGGTGCGCTGCGATTCGTCCACCGGCGGTGGCGGCAGTCGCTTCCGCTGCGCGTCGTCGTCATCACGACGATCGTCGGCGGGCTGTTCACCCTCGGCCTCGGCACCTACATGTATCAGCGCATCGCCGACGGGCTGGTGCAGAGCCGCGTCGCGACCGCCGAGCAGCAGTCGCTGGCCAAGCGCGCCAACGCGCAGAACTACTTCAACAACACCGACCGCACCGACCCCGCATCGCTGAAGCTGGTGGCGCAGCAGACCGTCCAGTCGGTCGGTTCGTCGGGCGACGACCAGTCGGTGCAGGTCGTGATGGAGCAGTCCGTGGGCAACAGGTTCCAGGCGTTGCCCAAGATCAGCTGGGGCGGCGTGAGCCCGTCGATCATCCCCGACGAGATCCGGCACGCGCTGGCCGCCGACCCGCAGCACCAGCAGGTCATGATCATCACCGCGCCCTATCAGAACGAGCGGCATGTGCCGGCCGTGCTCGTCGGCTCGCGCATCACGGTGCCCAACGCGGGCAGCTACGACCTGTTCTTCATCTATTCGATGGCCGCGGAGCAGCGGTCGCTCGACATCGTGAAGAGTTCGTTCCTCGCCGGCGGTGCCGCGTTGATCCTGCTGCTCGCAGGGCTGGCCTACCTCGTCACCCGTATGGTGGTCGCCCCGGTCCGGTCGGCCGCCCACGTCTCCGAGCGGCTCACGGCGGGTGCGCTCAACGAGCGGATGCAGGTCTCCGGCGAGGACGACCTGGCCCGTCTCGCCACGTCGTTCAACGCCATGGCCGACAGCCTGCAGCGGCAGATCAGACAGCTGGAGGACCTGTCCAAACTCCAGCAGCGCTTCACCTCCGACGTCTCGCACGAACTGCGCACGCCCCTGACCACGATCCGGATGGCCGGAGACCTCATCTATGCCAGCAGGGAGGACTTCACGGCGCAGGTCGCGCGGTCCGCGGAACTGCTGCACCGTGAACTGGGCCGGTTCGAGGCGCTGCTCACCGACCTGATGGAGATCAGCCGGTTCGACGCCGGGGCCGCGGCGTTGCAGCTGGAGACGGTCGATCTGCGGCGGATCGTCGAGAGCGTCGTCGAGGCGGCGGCCCCGTTGGCGGCCCGCGCGGACATCCCCTTGCGGGTGCACGCCCATACGCCCGCGTTCGCGCCGATGGACCCCCGGCGCATCGAACGCATCATCCGCAACCTGGTCTCCAACGCCATCGAGCACGCCGAGGGCAAACCGATCGACATCTCGGTCGGTGTCGGCACGACCGCGGTGGCCGTGTCGGTGCGTGACTACGGGGTCGGCCTCGGGCCGGGGGACCAGGCCATGGTGTTCAACCGCTTCTGGCGGGCCGACCCCGCCCGAGCGCGCACCACGGGCGGCACCGGCCTCGGGCTGTCGATCTCGCTGGAGGACGCGCAGCTGCACGACGGCTGGCTGCAGGCGTGGGGTGAGCCCGGGCGGGGCTCGTGCTTCCGGCTCACCCTGCCGCGCAAGGCGGGCGTTCCCATCCGCACGTCGCCGCTCTCGTTGTCGCCGGACGATGCCAGCGAGGCAGAATCGCAGGTGCGCGGCAGCAGTCTGACCGGCGCCGGTGCCGTCATCGACCGGCCGCTCGACCAGTCGCCCGGGAGGAATCCGACATGAGGTGGGCCAGGGTCGCCGTCGCGCTGTTGTTGTCCGTGGTGCTGGGCGGGTGTGCCGGCCTCCCGTCGAGCAGTTCGGTGCGGGCAGAGCAGGCGATCAGCAACTCGCCGGTGCCCAACCCGCCGAAGGTCTACCCGAACCCGCCCCAGCCCGGCGAATCGCCCCGCGAGATCGTGGGCGACTTCCTGCGGGCCGGCAGCAGCCCCGACGAGGACTTCCGCATCGCGCGGCTCTATCTCACCGCGGCGGCCAGCAACACCTGGGACCCCGCCGGGCATCCCACGATGGTCACCACGACCGAGCAGCAATACAGCGTCACCGAGTTGTATGGCGCGCCGGTGCGTGCCCACGCGAAGGCGGTCGCCTCACTGGACAGCACCGGACATCTGACCGAACTCGCGACGCACAAGAGCGTGGCCGCCAGTTTCCACCTGAAGAAGGTGCACGGCCAGTGGCGGATCTCGTCGCTGCCGAAGGATTTCGGGGCATGGATCAGTCTCGCCGACTTCACGCGCCTCTACACGAGCCATCTGGTGTATTTCGCCGACACTCTCACGCACACGCTGGTCCCGGACACCCGCTGGTATCTGTCCAGCGGCGAGGTGACGGCGCTCGCGCGCGCGGTGCTGGGCACGCCGCCGTCGTGGATGCGGGGTATGGCGCATCGCGCGATGCCGCGCGGCACGCGACTGGAGGTCGACGCGGTGCCGATCAACGGTGACGGCGTGGCGACCGTCGACCTGTCCGAGCAGGCCCTGCAGGCCGACTCGACCACCCGGCGCGCGATCTGGGCCTCGATGATGGCCACGCTGGAGACGCTGCCCAGCGTGCATTCGGTGCGCCTCACCGTGGGGGGCAGCCCCCTGGCCATCGGTCGCGCCAAGAGCGCGGTGACCGACCTGAACGACCTGGGATATCAGGTGATCCAGAGGGATGGCTCCGCCGTCATCCTGCGCAACGGCGGACAGCTGTTGTGGGTGGATCCGGTCCGGCGCACCGGGCGGCCGAATCTCATCAAGCCCTCGGGCGAGGATCGGGTGAAACTGCCGACCTTGAACAAGAATTGGGCGAAGGTCGCGGCGTCGTCGAGCGGGGCGGATGTCGCGGCGGTCTCCGGAGACGGCCGGTCGCTGGGCCGATGGGTGGATCGCCACCTCACGGTGCTGACCTTCGGCACGCATCTGATCAAGCCGACGTTCGCCCCGGACCACGAGTTGTGGATCGCCGGCCGGGCGCTGTCGACCAACGGCCAGCAGCCGGCCGACAGGGGCGGAAGCGTGGTGTGGTTCATCGACACGTCGGTGTCGCCGCAGCGTGCGAGGCCGCAGGTGGTCGCAGTGCCGTGGCTGGGCGACTCGACGGTGTTGGCCATGCGGGCCTCACCGGAGGGCGACCGGATGGCGATGGTGGTGCGGACGGCGTCCGGCCGGACGCAGTTGATGCTGTGCGGCGTCATCCGCGACAGGCACGGCGCTCCCAGTGCACTCAGCACCCCGGTCAGGCAGGCGCGGTCGGTCTCGCAGATCAGCGACGTCACCTGGGTCGACGGTTCGACCTTGGCGGTGCTCGGCGCGAACGATCCCAGCACCTCGAGCCGGCAGCCGATCCTCGTGCCCATCGGCGGCATGGTGACGGCCATGGGCAAGGCATCGGGGGCGGTCTCGATCGTGGGTACCGGGGCCGGCGCGGCCCAGGTCTTCGTGGCGACCAGTGGCCGCGGTGTGCTCGAGCGCTCCGGGACGCGGTGGGAGCAGTTCGGCAGCGCGTCGCAGGTCATCGCCCCGGGGGCGTGAGACTCCCCGGCAGCATTCATCAGTCACGTTGGGTGTCGGGATCGAATCTGCCGGAGTCCCAAGACACCCCTCGCCCCGGTGAGGCGGCCCGGACGGGTCTTCCGGTGAGGGGCCTTCCCGGGCAGCGCGAACACGCCACGTGATCTGCGGCGCCGTTGGTGGGTCCGCTCGCGGCGCGAGGCGCCCGGGTGCGCGCTGTGCCCGACCATATTGTTCAGTTCGCTCGGGAGCGGGCCGAGCGCGGCACATACGACGCGGTCTGCCCGCTGCTGACCGCGCGGAATCCGCAAGAGCGGGCCGGGCGCGGCATATGCGACGCGGTCTGCCCGCCGCGGACCCGCGGCGTCACCACGGGCATGCATAACGCGGGCCGAATGGACTCAGCGCCATTCCAACCGTGGGGACCGCAGGTGGTCGGTGACCGGGCGCGGGCCGGCAAACACTCTCCCGAAGAACGTCGTGGCCGACAACGTCGGAAAGCCTGGAGAATCTCCACACCCCCGGGCTCCTGCCTCATGTCGTCCACAGGAGTGGTCTCGTCGATGGGCGGATCGCGATCGCCACGATGGACTGGCCGTATGAGTGCGCGATCGCTGGCCCGCGAGATGCTGGATCTGGCCCTGCCGAGACGGTGTGGCGGATGCGACCGGCCGGGGGTCGGGCTGTGCGCGGAGTGCGCCGCATACCTGTGCACGCTTCGCTCGTCGCCCGCACACCGCGCCGCGCCGTCACCCTGTCCGGCGCAGTTCCCGCCCACGTGGGCACAGGCCGCCTATGACGGGCCGTTGGCCTCGATGCTGCGTCGCTACAAGGACGACGACCGGTTGGACCTCAGAGAGCCGCTCGCCGCCATCCTGCGGGACAGCCTCGCCGAGGCCGTGGCCAGGAGCGGATCCGGTCGAGCCCCGATGATGATCGTGGCGGTGCCGAGTTCGGCCCGCGCACATCGCACGCGTGGGCGCGATCCGCTGGCCGACCTGGTGAGGGCTGCGCTCGCGGGGCAGCGACGCCTCGTGCGGGCCCGGCTGCTGCGGGCGGGGCGGGGAGTCCGTGACCAGGCGGCGCTCACGGCGAAGCAGCGCGCGGCCAACATGCGCCATTCGATGCGGCTTGTTCACCGCGTCGATCTGCGCGGTGTGCGCTGCATCGTGGTCGACGACATCGTCACGACCGGCGCCACGCTCGGTGAGGCCGCGCGCGTGCTACGGGCGGCCGGAGCGCAGGACGTGACCGCCTCGGTGATCGCGGCGACCGCCAGAACGGGAGCGAGCGGAAAATAGTCTGTGAGGTTCCTGACTCTTGTGCGGCCCATCCGTTTACTCCCCGCCGCCGGTGGTCTACCGTCGGGATATGAAGCACCCGCTGCCCTGGTCGCAGCCCGAGGTGCGTGCACGTGATCCCCGCCTCGAGGGGGTGGTTCCGCGCCACTGACCCGGACCTCGCGAGTCCGGACTCATCGCGTCAGGCCCCCGTAGGAGGTTGCTCATGGAGATCACCGTTACCGGACGTCACGTCTCAGTCCCCGAGCGTTTTCGCCGTCACATCGAGGAGAAGCTGGCCAAGGTGCCACAACTCGACCCGCGAGTCACCCGGTGTGACGTCGTCGTGACGCATGAGGCGAACCCGAGGCAGGCCAAGGAAGCGGAACGGATAGAGATCACCTGCCATGCGAAGCGCTCGGTCATCCGCGCCGAGGCCAGCGCGGACGACGTCTACGGCGCGCTCGACATCGCGTCGACCCGGCTGGGGGAGCGGTTGCGCCGCCAGCACGACAAGCGGCGAGTGCATCGCGGACGCCGTCAGCCCATCTCGGTTCACGACGCCACGGCCGCCATCGAGCCGTCTCTGAACGGGTCCGAGGTCGAGGAGCCGACACCACTACCACGTCATATTCAAGCGGTCGGAGGGGATGAGGGCTGCCCGATCGAACTCCGTGAGAAGGTGCATGAGAGTGTGCCGATGGGAGTCGACCAGGCATTGAACGAGATGGAACTCGTCGGGCACGACTTCTATCTGTACCAGGACCAGGAGACGGGCCGTCCGAGCGTTGTGTACCGTCGCCGGGGTTGGTCCTACGGGGTGATTCAACTGGAGGTCCGAGAGCGGGATGACATCGGCAAGGAGTCCGAGGCCGAGACGACACAGGTCGCCGGCGCACGCTGATCGCGTGCGTCGATGACGCACGCCACGCCCACCTCACGCGGGGCCGACGAGCCGTCGGCCCCGCGTGATGACGCGTCGCCGCACGACCCCATCCGGGTCCTGCTCGTCGACGACTACGCCATCTACCGCCGGGGTGTCGAGGCCATCCTGTCGCTCGAGGCCGACATGGTGGTCGTCGCCGAGGCCGGTAGCGCCGAGGAGGCCGTCGACGCCGCGGCCCGGGTGGCGCCCGACGTGGTGGTGCTCGACATCTACCTGCCCGACAGTGCCGGACCCGAGGTCTGCGCCCGGGTCAAGAACGCCGCTCCCAGCGCTCAGATCCTGATGCTGACCGCATCGGACGAGGAGGACGACCTGGTCGAGGCGATCCGCGCCGGCGCGACGGGATATCTGTTGAAGGACGTCGGTCCCGATCAGCTACCCGCCGCGATCCGCTCGGTCGCGTCGGGTCAGGCGCTGTTGTCGCCGGCGCTGGCGTCGACCCTGCTCGCCGAATTCGCGCACCTGGTCCGGCGCGAGAGCCCGGCCGATGCCGAGCCGCCGCTGACCTCCAGGGAGCGCGAGGTGCTCGTGCTTGTCGCACGTGGATGGTCCAATCGTCGTGTGGCCGAAGAACTCTTCATCTCGCAGAACACCGTCAAGAACCACGTGCGCAACATCCTCGACAAGCTGCAACTGCGCAGCCGCATGGAGGCTGCGATGTATGCCGTGCGCGGCGGCCTGATCGACGAGCCCGGGGACGACGGGAAGTGACGGGCACCATCCGCCTCCGGCGCTCCGAGGCCCGCAGCATCGCCCTGGCCGCGCAGGGGTTCGCCCAACCTCGGCCGGTGCCGGGCCGGGTCACGATGCGTCAGGTGCAGCGGGTCATCGACCGTGTCGGGGTCGTGCAGATCGACAGTGTCAATGTGCTGACCCGCAGCCAGTACCTGCCGTTCTTCTCCCGGCTCGGCCCCTATGACACCGGCCTGCTGGATCGCGCCCGCGACCGCAGCCCGCGCCGGGTGATGGAGTATTGGGCGCACGAGGCCAGCCTCATCCCGCCGTCGACCTGGCCGCTGCTCACCTTCCGAATGCAACGCGCCGAACAGGATTCGTGGGGCGGGATGCAGCGCGTGGCCCGTGACCATCCCGGCCTGGTCAAGGCCGTGTTGGACGAGATCGAGCGGCACGGTCCGCTGACCTCGCGGGCCGTCGAGCGCCGGCTGGAGCACGGCGCGCCGCGCAGCAGGGATGACTGGGGCTGGAACTGGAGCCTGGTCAAGAACGCCCTGGAGCATCTGTTCTGGGCCGGCCGGATCAGCAGCGCCGGTCGCACCAGCCAGTTCGAGCGTCGCTACGACACGGTCGAGCGGATACTGCCCGGGCCGCTGCGCCACCTGGCGCGCGAGGATGAGCGGATGGGGGAGCGGGCCGCATTCGTCGAGCTGATGCGGATCGCGGCGCGCGCCCACGGGGTCGGCACCGAGCAGTGCCTGCGGGACTACTTCCGGCTGAGCCCGCAGCAGGCCCGTCCCGCCCTGGAGGCCCTGGTCGCCTCCGGTGAACTGGAGCCGGTGACCATCGACGGGTGGCGGCGGCCGGCCTACCTGCACACCGAGGCGCGGCGGCCGCGCCGCGTACGTGCCCAGGCCCTGTTGAGTCCGTTCGACTCACTGATCTGGCAGCGCGACCGCACCCTGGCCCTGTGGGACTTCCACTACCGCCTCGAGATCTATGTGCCGCGCCACAAGCGCGTCCACGGCTACTACGTGCTGCCCTTCCTCTTCGGCGATCGACTCGTGGCGCGTGTCGACCTGAAGTCCGATCGGGCGTCCGGGGTGCTGCAGGTCCAGTCGACGCACTGGGAGGACGACGCCCCGGGCGATGCGCGCCCGGCGCTCGAGGAGGAGCTGGCCCGGCTTGCCGGCTGGCTGGGGCTCCCGCACGGTGTGGTGCATGCTCGCGCCGCGAGCTGAGCAGCGCTGCGCATCAGGGCCGGAGCCTCTCCTCCGGAGGTCCGAGTGCCCGATCGGTGCCGAATCGTGACCACCCGGCACCGTCCGGAGGAGCACGATAAGGCGATGGAGAGCAGAGTCACGACGGCGAGTGCGCGCTGTGCCGTCCTCGCCGTTGTGCTGCTGTTCGTGGTCGACATGATCCTTCCGTCCGGTGCGGCGCCCTGGGTTCTCGCGTTGATGGGCCTGGCCATCGTCGTGTTGCTGGTCATCCTCGCGACCTGCTGGATGCGCGGCGAGCCGATCGCCAAGGGCCGGGCGGTGGCGGCCGGTGTCTTCGCCGTCGGCCTGCCCACCTCCCTGCTCTATCTGGGCACCCTTCCCGATGCGGCCATCCCGCTCGCCGGAGTCGGTGCGATGGTGATCTGCTTCGTCGGCCTGGTCGTGGTGGGCATCATCGGGCTGCGCTCGCCCGGACGGGTGTGATGTCCGGCGAGCCGGTTGTCCACGAGCCTCAGTCGTCCACGAGGTCGCCGGCCAGCAGTTCGTAGTGGGCGCCGTCGGAATGCGTGCCGTCCGCGCGGGCGTACGCCTGGCGGTCGGTGCCCCAGCGGTGGAACCCCGCCTTCTCCAGCACGTGCTGTGACGCGAGGTTGTCCAGGTCCGTGCCGGCGTGCAGCCGGGTCAGCCCCATGCCTCCCTCGGCGGGCGGGGAGAACGCGTGGGTGACGACGGCCGCGAGGGCCTCGGTGGAATAGCCGCGGCCGCGGGCATCGGTGTGCACCCAGTAGCCCACCTCGGCATTGGTCGGCGTGCCCTCGCCGAGGCCGAACACGCCGATGCTGCCGAGCGCGTCGTCCGTGTGCGCGTCGGCAATGCACCAGGTGACCGCCTGACGGATGTCGCGCAGGTCGTGGCGGCGGCGCAGCCAGGCGTCGAAGGTGCCGGTCGTCGGCTGTGCACCCGCGGGCATGAACAGCGCACTCGCCACGTCGAGGCGTTGGTCCGGCCGGGGTCGGTCATCGGTGCGCCAGGCGCGCAGCGTCAGCCGCTCGGTGCGCAGGGTAGGCACCGCGAGCGGGATCACACGCGCGGCCTCGCGGTCGTCGCGGGCCAGCAGTTCGAAGGACAGCGCGCCGGACGACGGCCCGTTCGGCATCGCAAGCACCTCGTGCTCGGTGGCGCACTGGCGAAAGCCGGCGCGTCGCAGCGATCGTTGCGATGGAGTGTTGTCGACATCGGTGCCCGCCTCCAGACGATGCAGGCCGAGCCCGCCGTCGTTCGCCGACGCGAACGCGTGCGTGATGACCCGATCGAGCGAACGCTGAATGATGCCGCATCCTCGCGCCGAAGGATCGAGGAAGTAGCCGAGCATGCCGCTGCCGGCGGTCATGGGCTGGTTCAGGCGGATGATCTGGAGGTGACCGAGCGGCCGGTCCGACTCGGGGTCGGCGATGCACCAGAAGACTCCCTCGCCGGACGCCATCCGTTCGCGCTGCTGCTCGCACCAGACGGCGATGTCAGGGGTGGTTGTCGCGCCGTGCAGGAAGAACCTGCGCATCGGGTCGTCGATCCGGGGCGGGGTGTCGCCCGGGCGCCAGGCACGCAGCCGCACGCCGTCGCCGTCCAGCGGGGCCGGCGCGAACCACGGGTGCGCCGGCTCACGAGGGTCGGCGGCGCACAGGTGGCCGAACCAGAGTCCGACGGTGCCGTTCGGGGTGCCGTGCATCGCCGGCCACGTGCCGTCGACGCGGAAACCGTTGGCCCAGGCGACCCGGCGCGACGAGAAGTTGCCCGCGCCGGCGCGCCATACGATCGTGTGCAGACCGAGCCGGTCGAACCCGTGGTCGATCACGGCCCGGACGGCGCGGGTCATGACCCCGCGGCCGCGCACGGCCGGGTGGGCACCGAAACCGATCTCGGCGACGCCCCGATGATGGTGGCGCAGGTTGATCGATCCGGCGAACATGCCGTCGACCTCGATCGCCCACGTCGATGACGTGCCGTCCTGCCAGTTCGAGCGCACCGTGGCGAGGAAGTCGTGGGCCTCCCGCTCGGCATACGGTGACGGAAGCGGAACCCAGCGCATCGACCGCGGGTCCGTGGCGAACTCGACGATGCGCGGTATGTCGCCCGCGTGATGGGCGCGCAGCGTGACCTCGCCGGTGCGGATCGTGGGCACACAGGCGGGGAAGGCGGGCATGCCCCCAGACAACCAGATCGTGGCGTGCGACACATCCGGTTTGTGCCGCGCGATCAGTGTGGGGTGCATCGCTTCGCCGGTCCGGGGAGCAAAAGCGGCGCCTCGCCCGTTAGGCTTGGTGGGTCTGTCCACTATCAAGGGGAGTGTCCGTGCCCAAGGTCGTCGAGAAGGTGCTGCGTGCCGGTGAAGGCCGCACCTTGAAGAAGCTGCAGGCTCTTGCAGCCCAGGTGGGTGTCCTCGAGGAGGACTACGAGAGCCTCAGCGACGATGAACTGCGGGCGCTCACCCCGGAGTTCAAGAAGCGCCTGAAGGCCGGAGAGACCCTCGACGACCTGCTGCCGGAGGCGTTCGCGGCGGTGCGGGAGGCCAGCAAGCGCACCCTCGGCAAGCGGCACTTCGATGTGCAGATCATGGGCGGCGCGGCCCTGCATCTGGGCAACGTGGCCGAGATGAAGACCGGTGAGGGCAAGACGCTCGTCGCGACGCTGCCGTCATACCTCAACGCCCTCGAGGGCAAGGGCGTGCACGTCATCACCGTCAACGACTACCTCGCGCAATACCAGTCGGAGCTGATGGGGCGCGTGCACCGGCTCCTCGGGCTGGAGACCGGTGTGATCCTCTCGGAGATGACGCCCGAGGAGCGCCGGGTCGAATACCGCAAGGACATCACCTACGGCACCAACAACGAGTTCGGGTTCGACTATCTGCGCGACAACATGGCCTGGTCGGTCGACGAACTCGTGCAGCGCGGCCACCACTTCGCCATCGTCGACGAGGTCGACTCGATCCTCATCGACGAGGCCCGCACCCCGCTGATCATCAGCGGCCCGGCCGACGCGGCCACCCACTGGTACACCGAGTTCGCCAAGATCGTGGCCGAGCTGGAGCGTGGCGAGAAGGCCAAGGACAGCACCGAGATCAGCAACGACTACGAGGTCGACGAGAAGAAGAAGGTCGTCGGCCTGTCGGAGCGAGGCATCGAGAAGGTCGAGGACCTTCTCGGCATCGAGAACCTCTATCAGGCCGAGAACACGCCCCTGATCGGATATCTCAACAACGCGATCAAGGCCAAGGAGCTGTTCAAGCGCGACAAGGACTACGTCGTCATGAACGGCGAGATCATGATCGTCGACGAGCACACCGGCCGGATGCTCGCCGGCCGCCGTTACAACGAGGGCATGCACCAGGCGATCGAGGCCAAAGAAGGCGTCGAGATCAAGAACGAGAACCAGACGCTGGCGACGGTCACCCTGCAGAACTACTTCCGGATGTACGACAAGCTCTCCGGCATGACCGGCACGGCGCAGACCGAGGCCGCCGAGCTGCACCAGATCTACAAGCTGGGTGTCGTCACGATCCCGACCAACATGCCGATGATCCGTCGCGATCGGCCCGACCTGATCTACCGCACCGAGAAGGCGAAATTCGACGCGGTCGTCGACGACATCGTCGCGCGGAACAAGGAGGGCCAGCCGGTCCTCGTCGGCACGACGAGCGTGACCAAGAGCGAGTATCTCTCCGAGCAGCTGCGCCGCAAGGGCATCAAGCACGCCGTGCTGAATGCGAAGCACCACGAGAGTGAGGCGGCGATCGTCGCGGAGGCGGGCCGGAAGGGCGCCGTCACCGTCGCGACCAACATGGCCGGCCGGGGCACCGACATCATGCTGGGCGGCAACCCCGAGTTCATCGCGGTCGCCTCGCTGAAGCGCAAGGGCCTCGATCCCGAGGAGACTCCCGAGGAGTACGAGGCCGCCTGGGACGAGGCGCTCGCCAAGGCCGAGAAGTCCGTCGAGAAGGCCCATGAGGAGGTCATGGAGGTCGGCGGCCTCTATGTCCTCGGCACGGAGCGGCACGAGTCGCGGCGCATCGACAACCAGCTGCGAGGCCGCGCCGGCCGGCAGGGCGACCCGGGCGAGAGCCGGTTCTACCTGTCGCTGCAGGACGAACTGATGCGGCTGTTCAACGCGAAGCTGGTCGACCGGTTCATGACGGCCGGTTCCGACGACGGCACACCCATCGAGTCGAAGATGGTCAGCCGGTCGATCCAGAGCGCGCAGGCGCAGGTGGAGAGCCGCAACTTCGAGATCCGCAAGAACGTCCTCAAATACGACGACGTGCTCAACCGCCAGCGCGAGGTCATCTACGATCAGCGTCGCTCCATCCTGGAGGGCGACATCGATCTGCAGGCTCACGTGCGCACCTTCGTCAACGACGTGATCGATGCCTACGTCGACGGGGCGACGGCCGAGGGCTTCTCGGACGACTGGGATCTCGACGAGCTGTGGGACGCGCTCGGCCAGCTCTATCCGGTCGGCATCACCGAGAAGGAGCTGGAGGAGGAGGTCGGCGGCCGCGGCGGCGTCACCGTCGACCTGCTGTCGCTCGAGCTGCGCTCCGACGCGCAGCACGCCTACGACGCCCGCGAGAGTCAGCTCGGCCCACGCGTGATGCGTGAGGTGGAGCGCCGAGTCGTGATGTCGGTGCTCGACCGCAAGTGGCGCGAACACCTCTACGAGATGGACTACCTCAAGGAAGGCATCCACCTGCGTCAGTTCGCGCAGCGCGACCCCCTGGTCGAATACCAGAAGGAGGGCTTCGCGATGTTCGAGGCGATGAACGAGGCGATCAAGGAGGAGTCGGTCCAATATCTCTTCCATGCCGACGTCGACGTCGAGGAGCTCGAGGCCTCGCTGCCCGCGCCGCGCGAGAAGATGACGTTCTTGGCCCCGGGTGAGGACGGCTCGGCGCAGGAGCACGCGGTCGACGACTCGGGCCGGGTCGTCGACGGTGACCCGTCGCTGTCACGCGGGCAGCGGCGTGCTCAGCAGAAGCAGAGCAAGAAGTCCGCATCGTCCGGGGCGACGAAGAAGCCATCCGGCAAGAACGCCAAGAGGGCGACGGGCAAGAAGAAGTCGAAAGCCAGGGCGCGCTGACTTCATCCCAGCGTGAAGGTGGTCATCACCCACCGGTCGTCCACGGCCTCCAGCCGCAGCGCGACGGCACGCACGCGCCCGTCGATGCGCACGACCACGGCGGCCTCCGCGACGCGTTCGACGGGTCTGCAGATGTGGACCTTCAGCACCTGCGGCGCCCTGACGCCCCGGATGCCCCGGCGCTTCGCGATGGCACTGCGACGCGCGAGCCGCTGCCGCAACAGCGGGGTCACCATACGGGAGAGCTGACCGGCCTGCCGGAGGCCGGACAGGCACTCCAGCACGGCAGGCACGAGGCGGTGGGTCCACACCGCGGGATCGGGCATCCGATCGGTGCCTGCCCCCGATGAGTTCTCCGGGTCGTCGTCGCCCGAGCGCTCGATCGGAATGAGCGGCTGGATGTAGTGGCGGCCGGGGCAGCTGCTTCGGCGGGCCTGCGCATACATCTGCTCGAGGGTGTGGTCGTCGAGTGCGGCCGGTTGCGTGGGTCGAATGGGTGCGGACACGCTCACCGTGAGCCTCCACGGGCCGACGGGGCGCGAAGCTGCATGCCGGGGACGATGAGGCCCGGATCATCGCCGATGACAGCGCGATTCGCCTCATACCAGCGTGGCCAGAGCGTGGCGACCGCTGCCGGATCCGCGTCGTCTCCCAGGGTCCTGGCGACGATCGACCACAGGCTGTCGCCACGCCGGACGGTGACGAGGTCGTCGCCACCGTGCGCGGTGCCGGTCATCAGCGTGGAACATCCGGCGGCCCGCTGGTCGATGCGTGACGGAGGCTGTGGCGTCCAGCCGGGCTCGGGCGGCGAGCCGGCGCACGTCTGTGGCGCCCAGCCGAACGACGGCGACGGTGCCTCGGGCTGTGAGGCGGGCGAATCGGCCCGGACCACAGCGGTGCCCGTGGTCGTGGCGTATGCCGTGGCGGGGGTGCCTCCGGCCGCGGTGATGGCCAGCAGGAGCATCGCCAGCCGTCTCGCACTCCGGCCACCCCGCCTGTCGGCATGGTGCCCGGCTCCCGGCGACCGAGGCGTCCCGGCCAGTTGAGCAGCGGTGACGGTGAGAAGGACAACGGCCCAGCCGGACGCTCCCGCGAGGGCGGCCCAGAGCACCGTCGGCACGGCATCGACTGGTGTGGGCCCGAACGGCAGGTGGCGCAACGTGTTCCACGCACGGACCGTCTGCTGGAGGGCGAGTATGAGGACGCCTCCGGTGCCGAGCAGGAGTGCCATGGCAAGGGTCGTTGCCCGAAGGCGATGTCCGCGGTTGGTCTTCATCGTGATCGTCCCTGAGATCGACGGCGTGCTTGATGTTGACACTAAAGCACAGATAAGGCCTGATATGTACGTCTGATGTCATTTCATGTTGATTGATGACGTACAAGGGTCGCGCTAAGGTCACGGGTGTCGCGACTCGGCGCGGCGTCGAGGAGGTAGGGATGCGCTGGCAGGAGCTCTTCGCGGACCTGGAGGGCCAGCTGGTTGCGGCGGAGCGCGATGAGCGGTATGCCCAGGTCGGCGAGCGCACCCGGGTCGAGCGCGCTCAGGTGCAACTCGCCGATCGGCTTGCCGCGTCGCAACGCCGGCAGATCACGGTCGCGACCGCGGCGGGGCCGGTGAGCGGACAGCTCGATGATCTGGGCCGGGACTGGCTGCTGATCGACGAGACCGGCCGGCGGGGTGCGCTGATCCCGTTGGACGCGGTGGTCACGGTGGTCGGGCTCGCCGGCCGCAGCGACGACGACCGCAGAATGGGACGCCGGTTCGGTCTGGGCAGCGCGCTGCGTGGAGTCAGTCGTGACCGCGCGCCTGTCGCCGTCCACGACCGTGCCGGAGGACTGTCAACCGGCACGATCGACGTCGTCGGCGCCGACTATCTGGAACTGGCGGAGCATCCCGCCGACGCCGTGCGCCGCAGTGGCGCGATCACCGGCCGTCGGGTGGTGCCGTTCGGCGCGCTCGCCGTCGTGCGCCGCGCCTGACCGGCCGAGATCTCAGAGGTCGCTCTCCTCGAGGTCTCCCGCCTCGAGCTGGGCCCGCGTCTGTTCATAGGCTCGCTGGATGTAGGCCTCGAGTTCGCTCACCTCGATGCGCCACGACTTGCCCACTTTGATGGCGGGCAGGTCACCCGAGGTGACCAGCCCATAGGCCTGGCGGGTCGAGATGTTGAGCGTCTCGGCCACGTCGGCGATCTGCACGAATCGGGGTGTCACATCCACTCCTTCGAACCCGTCGTCATCTCATTGTGACGCATCTTTCGCCCCGCATCCGCGGAGCCTGTGGACAACCGCTGCCCTCGGATTTCGTGACCAAGTCTTTACTGTGGACGCCTGCGGGACGGCGGTGCCGTGGGACAGGATGATGCGGTCCGATAGCCGAGAGACCAGGGAGAGCCGGATGGCGCAGCCACGCCAGGACGACGATGATCTGCCGAAGCCGGTGGCGACGCGCCTGCACAAACCGTCCTGGAAGGACGGCCGCCTCGTGGCCGGAGTCATGCTCGTGATCGTCGCCACGATCGGCGGTGCTCTCACGCTGCAGCACCTGAACTCGTCGGTGGAACGTCTGGTGGCCGTGCATGCACTCGTGCCGGGTCAGCACGTGACCAAGGGCGACGTGAAGGTCGTGCAGGTGCGGGTGCCCCGTGGTGACGACCACTACCTGTCGGCCGCCGACGCCCTGCCGAGTGGAGTGGTGCTGCGCGTGGTGCGGCCCGGCGAACTCGTGCCACGGTCGGCGATCGGCGGGGCCGCCGCACTCGACTGCAAGACGGTCGCACTGCCCGTCAGCACCGCCCAGTCGGCAGATCTCGTCGTGGGGTCGGTCGTCGACATCTGGGTCTCGCGGCGCGACACGCACAGCACACGATCGGACGCGTTCAAGAAGCCCGAGCAGTTGATCGAGGGTGCGACCGTCGCCAGGGTCCCGCACACGTCCGATTCCGGGCTGTCCGTCTCGACCGGAGAGGTGTCCGTGCACGTGCTCGTGCCCGACGACAAGGTGGCCTCCGTGCTCGCCGCGGTCAACGGAGGCGCCAAGGTCAACCTCGTCCCCGCGGCCGGCTCACTGCTCAAGGACCCCGCATGATGCACAGCCATGGTTCGTGCCCGCACCGTCGTCGCCACGTCACCGGGACAGCGTCATGAGCATCACCGTCGCGACAGGGCTCGTCGTCTCCGACGAGGCTCGCGTCGCCACAACGCTCGGCGCGGTCGCAGACATCCGGCTGGCGCGCCGCTGCGCGGACCTCTCGGATCTGCTCGCGGTCGTCGCCGCGGGCCGCGCCCAGGTGGCCGTCCTCTCCGCGGATCTGCCGGGGCTCGACCGGTCGGCACTCGACACGATCCGGGCGAACGGAGCCGGTCTGATCGGACTCTTCGACCCCGGCGACGAGAGACAGCAACGCATCCTGCTCCAGTGGGGCGTCATCTCGCCGCTGTCTGCGGACGCGACCGCCGACGAGTTCGCTGCCGCGATCCGGCAGGAGGCGTCCGGCCTGGCCGACATGCCCTCACCCGCCGCCGACGACTCGCAGCCAGAGTCCATGACCTCACCGGAACGCGGCGACGGCACGAGCGGCCGCATCATTGCGGTATGGGGGCCGGTCGGTGCACCCGGACGCACGACGGTCGCGGTCAACGTCGCCGTGGAGCTGGCCCGGATCGGGGTGCCGACGATGCTGATCGACGCCGACACGTATGGCGCGTCCGTGGCGCAGCATCTCGCCCTCCTGGACGAGGCGCCGGGCCTGGCTGCTGCCACGCGGCTGGCCGACGCCGGCCGGCTCGACCGGCATGCCCTCGCCTCGGTCGCACCCGAAGCCATCGACGGGCTGCGGGTGCTCACCGGCCTTCCCCGCGCAGATCGTTGGCCCGAGGTCGCGGCAGGAGTATTCGAGGAGGTCCTGACGTGTGCCGCCCGACTCGCCGCCGTCACCGTCGTCGACCTGTCGGCCGTCCTCGAAGACGACGAGGAGCTCAGCTACGACACGCTGGCCCCACGGCGTAATGCCACGACGACGACCGCGCTGCGAACCGCCACCCACGTGCTGGCCGTCGGAAGTGCGGATCCGGTCGGGTTGCAGCGGCTGGTGCGCGGGCTCGACGAGTTGCACGAGGTCACACCGACGGCCCCGCGCGTCGTGGTCACCAAGGTGCGGTCGAGCGCCGTGGGTTCCGGGCCCGAACGCCGCGTGTCCGAAGCCCTCGCGCGGTTCGCCGGCATCGGGGACCCGGTCCTCGTCCCGGACGACCGCACGGCGCTCGATCGGGCGCTCCTCGCGGGCCGTCTGCTCGCGCAGGAGGCGCCGGCATCGCCCGCTCGCCAGGCACTCGCCGCCCTGGCCGTCGACCTCGCCGGCGTCGGTGAGGGCACCCGCGCCACGCACCGCCGCCGGCGCCGCCGCCTCGTCCGAAGGTCTGCATGACATGTCGCGATCTGGTTACATGGCGGAGTGCCCGATCAACTGACCACTTTGGACGCATCCTTCCTGCGACAGGAGGATCCGGCGACCCCGATGCATGTCGGGTCGGTCATGGTGTTCGAGCCTCCCGAGGGCGGGTTCGACTATGAACGTCTCGTCGGCCTGGTCACGGACCGGATCGCCTATGTGCCTCGCTACCGTCAGCGGATCCGCCGGCCCGGTGCCGGCCTGATCCCTCCGGTGTGGGTCGACGACGAGGACTTCGACGTCACCTATCACGTGCGCGGCGCCGCGCTCCCGCGCCCGGGAACGACCTCGCAACTGGAGGAGTTCGTCGCCCGGGTGCAGTCACGCCCGCTCGACCACGGCAGGCCGCTGTGGGAGCTCTATCTCGTGGACGGGCTGGCCGAGGGCCGGTTCGCGATCGTCACCAAGACGCACCAGGCGCTGGTCGACGGCATTCACGCGGTCGACATAGGGCAGGTGATCGTCGACCCGGAGATGGGTCGTCCGGCGCCGTTCCCCGACACCTGGCATGCGAGCAGAGAACCCAGCGACCTGGAACTCGTCGTCGGGGGAGTGGTGCAGGCCGTGCGCAGCCCGAGCCGCCTCGCCGACGGAGCGCGATGGGTCGTGCGCGGCCTGGCCGACGACGTCGGGCACGTGACCCACCGGGCGACGTCGGGCGTGGGCAGCCTGATCGGAGCCTTGACACGCACGACCGGCCACGGTGCCCCCTCGAGCCCGCTCGACGCCCCGGTCGGCGCGCATCGCCGCTTCGTGATGGTCGATACCAGGCTCGCGGCCTACCAGGAGGTGCGACGCAGGCTGACGAAGGGCAGAGGCACAGAGGCCGTGACGGTGCACGACGTCATCCTCGCCGTCATCGCCGGCGCGTTGCGCTCGTGGCTGTTGTCCCGGGGGCACGGCATCACGACGGGCGACACCATCAGCGCGATGGTGCCGCTCAGCGTGCGGGATCCGCAGTCCGATGCACATCCCGGCGATCGCGTGGATGCCTGCCTGGTGGATCTGCCCGTGGGAGAGCCGTCCGCGGCGATGCGGGTGCATCAGGTCGCCTTCGCGCTGCATCAGCAGACCGAGCAGCGGTCGGCACTCGGTGCCGACGCACTCAGCACGTTGCGCGGATTCGCCCCTCCCACACTTCATTCGCTCGGGTCGCGCCTGGGCAGCGCGGTGGCGCGCACACCGTTCAGCCTCGTTGTCACCAATGTCCCGGGACCGCAGCGACGGATGTATGCCGGTCGGGCCGCGCTGCTCTCGTCCTATCCCGTGCTGCCCCTGGCCGGGGGACGGACCCTCACCATCGGGCTGACGTCCTACGACGGGTCGGTCCATTTCGGCATCAACGCCGACCGTGATGCAGTGCCCGATGTCGACATCCTCGGCCAGTGCCTGGTGTCTGCCGTCGCGGAACTGTCGGATGACAAGGAGATTGCTCGATGAGTCGGATCGTGCGCGTCTACGTGCCCATGGCCGGGTCCCATGTGGACCACCTGGCCACCACGTCTGCATTGCCGGCCGAGGACCTCGCGGTCTATGCCGTCACCGATGCGTTCCGCAAGACGATGCCTTCCTCGGAGGATCAGGAGGGGCTGGAGTATGCCGTGCTGCAAGATGCCGCGACGGCCGCAGCCGCACGCGGCTGGCGGGTGGTCGCCGCGGCCGATGTCGACGAACTCGCGATGAGCGAGACCGACGGCGTCGACGATCCCGCGTTGGTGGCGGTGCGTGGGGAGATCCCCCGCAAGCGATTCGCGAGTCTGCATGTGCTCGACCCGGCCGGGGATCGCGATCCGGACTCCGATCTCGAACTGTCCTGGTATGACATCACCGAACTCGACGAGGTCGGTCGGCTGCTGTGAGGCCGGTGCCGCGCGCCACGATGTCCGCGAGATGGAGGTGCGCGATGCGACGGGCCTCGGCCAGGATCGTCGCATCACCGTGAGGGTCCGCGCGAAATGCCAGAGCCAGCAGTGAATCCGCGGCCTGGACCGCGACGAGGCAGGCGACGCCGATCTCGGCGCTGTCGGTGACCTCCGCATGGGTGATCAGCGCCTGGTGCACCATGGCCGCCAGGCGCTGGATGTTGCGGTCGTCCTCGTCCTGGCGCTCAGGGCGCATCTGCCGCGCCGAGCGGATCACCATGTAGGCGCGGTTGCTGCGGTTGCGCTCGACGAACGTGTCGAAGACCGTGTCGATCAGCGAGTCCACGTCCATCTCGGCGACTCGGCCGGCAAGAGCCGACAGCACCTCTTCGAAGCCGGCGATGTTGGACTGGACGATGACGTCGACCAGAGCAGTCTTGTCCGTGAAGAACTGGTAGACGGTGCCCGTCGGCACGTCGGCCTCGTCCGCGATGTCCCGCATGGTCAGCGCGGTGTATCCACGTGATTCGAGGATGTGCTCGGCGGCCTCGATGATCCGGCGCACGCGTGCGCGGCTCCGGGACTGTGTCGGTGTCTTGCGCAGGCCGGTCAGCCGGTCCAGATCGATGTGGTCCATGGTCGCCCCTTGATCTTCTTCCCCTCGAGGTCTTGACGGATTACCGCCGAGTACACAAATATGAACGCACACTCATGTTCGTGTAGTTCCCTCCGCGATGCGGCCCTGCTCACGACGCCGGCCGTCCGAGCGTGGGGACCCATTCAACGCGAGGAGAGGATGGCCGAATGCGCCATACACGCACGCACTCCCGACGAAAGACAGGGTGGCTGGTCGCATCGCTGACGACGGCGGCCCTCGCACTCACCAGCGCCTGGACTCCGGCCGGAGCGGCCGAAGGTACCGGACCATATGCCCCCACCGACGATTACTGCCTCGGGCAGTGCAACGACATTCTGCCTCCGGGCAACAACGGCAGCGCGACATTGACGCAGATCCTGGGATTCCTCGCCACCGGGGCCAAGCCGAAGCATACGGACGACCAGCTGGGCAAGTATGCCTCGCTCGTCGATCACTATTCGGGCCTGACCGATTCGACGCTCTCGAAGTATTTCAACGACGCATCCTTCGGTGTGCCGAAGTCGCAGGTGGAGAGCAGCATTCACCCCGGTGGGCGCTCCGACGTCACGATCGTGCGCGACAAGGCGACCGGTACGCCACACATCAACGGCACGACGAGGGCCGGGACCGAATACGGTGCGGGCTATGCCGCCGGGCAGGACCGCCTGTGGATGATGGACGTGTTCCGCCACGTCGGACGCGGCGAACTCACCGGATTCGCCGGCGGCGCGCCCGGCAACCGCACCCTCGAGCAGCAGTTCTTCCTTCAGGGCGCCTACACGGAGGAGGATCTGAAGAAGCAGGTGCAGCGCGTCGCCGACAGCGGCCCACGCGGGCAGCAGGCGTACAAGGACATGAAGCACTACCTCGCCGGTCTCAACGCATACATCAAGCACGCGCAGAAGAATCTGTCGTGGCCCGGGGAGTACGACGTGACCGGCAACGCGAACGTGCTGACCGGCCAGGGGATTCAGCCGTTCACCCCGGAAGACCTCGTCGCCATCGGCACGGTCATCGGAGCGCTCTTCGGCTCTGGTGGCGGCAATCAGGTGCAGTCTGCTCTGGTCAAGCTCGCCGCCGAGCACAAATACGGCAAGGTGGAGGGCGACAAGGTGTGGGCCGCCTTCCGGGAGGAGAACGACCCCGAGGCCGACCTGACCTTGCACGACGGTCAGACCTTCCCCTACGCCGCGAGCCCGAAAGACGCTCAGGGCGTTGCGATGCCGGACAGGGGATCGGTGACCGCGCAGCCCGTCGTCTTCGACCCGACCGGATCGGCGATCACGACCAAGACCGCGAAGACCACTCAGCTGTCGGTGGCGCAACTGAAGAAGAAGACCGACCCGCCGGCCTCGACGAAGCAATCACGACGGTCCGCGAAGAATCTGCGGGCGAAGCCCGGGCTCGACAGCAAGAAGGGCATGTTCGACAAGGGCGTGCTCCCTGCCAACCTGTTCACCCGGCGCCACGGGATGTCCAATGCCCTCGTAGTCAGCGGCCAATACACCGATGACGGACACCCGATCGCCGTGTTTGGCCCGCAGACAGGCTATTTCGCGCCCCAGCTGCTCATGCTGGAAGAGTTGAACGGCCCCGGCCTGAAGGCCAGGGGAGCGGCGTTCGCGGGGCTCAACTTCTATGTCCAGCTCGGCCGCGGCATCGACTACTCCTGGAGCGCCACCTCGGCGAACCAGAACATGACGGACACCTATGCCGTGACTCTGTGCAACCTGGACGGCAGCCCGGCCACCAAGGACTCGGTCGCATACATGTATCACGGCACCTGCACGCCGATGGATCGGATCGAGCGCACCGACGAGTGGGCCCCGACCATCGCGGACAGCACGCCGGCCGGCTCCTACAAACTCGTCGCATACCGGACGAAATACGGGATCGTGCAATATCGCGCCACGATCGACGGCAAGCCGATCGCCTACACGACGCTCAGGTCGACCTACATGCACGAGCCGGAGACCATCATCGGATTCCAGATGTTCAACGATCCGTCGGTCATGACCGGCCCGAAGGGCTTTCAGAAGGCGGCCGCCCGGATCACCTACACGTTCAACTGGTTCTACGTCGATGACAAGCACACGGCCTACTACAACTCGGGTCTGAATCCGACGAGGGCGAAGGGCGTCGACCCGAACCTGCCGATCCTGGCCGCACCGAAGTATGAATGGCGCAACTGGGATCCGACGACCAACACCGTCGCCAATACCCCGGATTCGCAGCATCCTCAGTCGATCGACCAGGACTACTACATCTCGTGGAACAACAAGATCGCCAAGGGATACACCGTGGCCGCGTTCGGCGACGGGTCCGTCTATCGGAGCAACCTGCTCGACCGGCGGGTGAAGGCGCTGATCGACAGCGGTCAGAAGATCACCCGTGCCGACATGGTGAAGGCGATGGAGGATGCCGCCGTGACCGACCTGCGCGGCGAGGACGTGCTACCCGAACTGCTCGACGTCATCGACAGTTCGCCCGTCACCGACCCCGACCAGAAGGCGGCGGTGAGTGCGCTGAAGCGGTGGGCCGCCGGTGGTTCGAAGCGCGTCGAGACGGAGCCGGGAAGCAAGACCTATGCCGACAGCGACGCCATCCGCACGATGGACGCCTGGTGGCCGCTGCTGGTCAAGGGTGAGTTCGAGCCCGGCATGGGTGACGCCCTCTATGACGCCATGACCGGCGCGTTGCAGATCGACGAGACTCCGTCGACCGGCGGCGAGGGTGTCACACACAAGGGATCGGCGTTCCAGCACGGCTGGTGGTCGTATGTCGACAAGGATCTTCGCTCTGTGCTGGGCCGCACAGTGAAAGGCGGGCTGCAGCGGGCGTTCTGCGGTGACGGCGACCTGGGGTCGTGTCGCAGCATGCTGCTGAAGACACTTGCCACCGCATGGAATACGCCGGCGTCGACGGTGTATCCGGGCGACAGCACGTGCGATGCCGGCGACCAGTGGTGTGCCGACTCGATCGTGCAGCGGCCGCTTGGCGGCATCACCGACGACAACACCAACTGGCAGAACCGCCCGACATTCCAGCAGGTCGTGCAGTTCCCGGCCCATCGCGGCGACGACCTGGCCGACCTGGCACAGGGCAAGCACGCCTCCGCGAGCAGCTATCAGCATCGGCTGTTCCTCCCGTCCCTCACGCCGTCGCGTGCCGTCGACGGCTCGTCGAGCACCCGCTGGGCCAGCGACTGGGACGACGACGAATGGCTCGAAGTCGATCTCGGGTCGGTGCAGCAGGTCGGTCGCGTCGCCATCCACTGGGAGAAGGCGTATGCCAAGGGCTACTCGATCCAGGTGTCCGACGACGGATTGAACTGGCGCACCGTCTGGTCGACGTCCGACGGCGACGGAAACACCGACATCGACGAGTTCACGCCGACGAGCGCACGATACGTGCGTATGCACGGCAGCGACCGGGCGACGAGCTACGGGTACTCGATCTACGACCTGCAGGTCTACGCCCAGTAGCGCCGCCACCCCTGAGCTGGTCGAGTAGCCGAGCCGCTAGGCGAGGCGTATCGAGACCGGCGAGCGTGCGTTGCCAACGGGGTCGCCCGTGTGGTCACCGAGGTCGGGGCGGGGGACACACTGCGGTCGCAACCATCCGCACATCCGCCCGCGTTTATAGCCCAAGTCTCCTCATCTTGCCGGGCGGATGTGCTCCCGCCAGTCCCATCTTCCCCTTGCACTTCGTGCTGGGGAGGCCCCTACGCTCCCTCCGCATGTCCCCCGCCCCTCCCACATGTGCGCTCGGTCCGGTACGACTCACCGGGCCCGCTCACGTGCTTTCCGGCCCGTAGCGAGCGCCCCATCGTTCGTGCCGGGGCGCTCGTTACTCGACCAGCCGACGGTAGGGGTGTTACTCACGGGCGTCGGGAGAGCGTTGCCGACCGGCCCGGCGGCCCCGCCGGGCCGGTCGGACTACGCGTGACCCAGGTGATCATGCCACGATGGGGACACAGACTCAGCACGAAGCACCTACAAGGAGCCCTCGCAGATGGACGCCGAGACACAGGCACCCGCCCCGATCAACGAACCACAATTCACATATGCGCCCGGGACTCCCGAGCGTGCCGAACTCGAGAAGGCGTTGGTGCAGATCGGTTCGGAACAGGTCGATCTGCCGCACACGATCGGCGGCAAGAAGGTCATGGGCAGCGGGCGCGCGATCGCGGTGCGCCAGCCGCACGCACGCCGCAAGGTGCTCGGCACGATGAAGAACGCGACGGTCGGCGACGGTCAGGCCG
>CAYPQR010000003.1:17973-24915 GCA_964412865.1 uncultured Intrasporangiaceae bacterium | reverse complement strand
TGCAGCGGCGCGAATCCGTAGCCCTGGATGCCGAGACCGCGCAGTGCCTTGTTGTCGGTCCCGCCGGAGAGGCAATACGGCAGGATCGCGGCCTGCGGATCCTCGGCGAGCAGCGCCTGCTTCATCTGCTCGACCAGCGGCGCGTCGAACGGTGCCTCCAGCGCGATGTCGCGGTTGACCACCTCGACGTCGACGAACTCGCCGGCGAGCCCGCGGATGGTCTCCATCAGGTCGTCCTCGTGACCCGGCAGGAAGCGGCAGTCGAGTGACGCCGACGCCGATTGCGGGATCACGTTGTGCTTGTATCCGCTGTCGAGCATCGTGAAGTTGGCGGTGTCCCGCAGGGTCCCCTCGACGAACCCGCGCGCTCCGCCCAGGTTGGGCAGCAGCGCCGACAGGTCGTCGTCGGCATACGTGATGCCGGTCAACTCCGACAGACCGTCCAGCAACTGCCGCACGGAGGCGATGTATTCGCGCGGCCAGGCATGGCCGTTGATGCGGGTGATGGCCTCGGCGAGCCGGACGACCGCGTTCTCGTCGTTGGGCACGGAGCCGTGGCCGGCGCGGCCGTGCGCGCGAAGCCGCAGCCAGGCGATGCCCTTCTCGGCGGTCTGCAGCAGGTAGGCGCGCTGCTGATGACCGTCCTTGTGCGGGAAGGTGACGCTGTAGCCGCCGACCTCGCTGATCGCCTCGGTCACACCGTCGAACAGTTCCGGATGGTGATCGACCAGCCAGTGGCTGCCCTTGACACCACCGGCCTCCTCGTCGGCCAGGAACCCGAACACGAGGTCACGCGGCGGCTTGACTCCCTTGCGGGTCATCTCTTTGAGGACGGCGAGAATCATCGCGTCCATGTCCTTCATGTCGACCGCACCGCGCCCCCATACGCAGCCGTCCTCGCGGAGTTCTCCTCCGAACGGATCCGCCTGCCAGTCCTCGGCGTTGGCGGGTACGACGTCGAGGTGGCCGTGCACGGCGAGCCCACCCCGCTGCCGATCCTCGCCCTCTACGCGCACGATGACGCTGGTGCGGCCCGGCTCGCTCTCGAAGACCTCGCCCTGCAGCCCGACCTCGTCGAGTTCGGCGAGCACGTATTCGGCGGCCTTGCGCTCACCCGGTCCGCTGCCGTCGCCGTAGTTGCTCGTGTCGATGCCGATGAGTTCCTGGCAGATGCGCACGACCTCGTCCTCGGCATCGACCTGCTGGGCATCCTCGCGCTCGCTCATGGGTCCACCTTGCCATGACCGCTTCACCTCATGCATGTGCGGTCCGCGGCCGCTCCAGCACGCTCGCGCGAGCCCGCCGGCGATGCGCCTCTACTTCTCGCTCCGCCCCTCGGTGGGCCAGCCCGCGATCGCCCGGACCGTCTCGATGGTGTCGGCCTGCTCGGCCGTCTTGTCATCGCGATATCGCACGACGCGAGCGAACCTCAGGGCGAGACCTGCGGGATATCTCGAGGATCTCTGCACGCCGTCGAACGCGATCTCCACCACCTGCTCGGGCCGTACGGTGACCACATGCTCGCCGCGGTCGACCGCGAGATCGCCGAACCGGCGAGTCTGCCACTGCAGCATCTCGTCGGTCATACCCTTGAAGGTCTTGCCCAGCATCACCAGCCGGCCGGTGCGGGTGTCTCTCGCGCCCAGGTGGATGTTGGAGAGCGTGCCACGCCGGCGCCCGCTACCCCATTCGACGGCGAGGACGACCAGGTCGAGGGTGTGACGCGGCTTCACCTTGATCCACCCCGCCCCTCGGCGACCGGCGGCATAGGGCACGTCGAGCCGCTTCACCACGACACCTTCGTGGCCGCCGGCGACCCATTCATCGAACCGATCCTGCGCCGCGTCGACGCTCTCGACCTGCGCGCGAGGCACCCGCCAGTGCGGCGGCACCAGCCGCGCCAGCAGCTCATGCCTGAACCGAGCGGGCTGATCCAGCAGATCCTCGCCGTCGTGGTGAAGCACGTCGAAGAACAGCGGCGTGAGCGGCGTCGTGGCCCGCAGCACGGCGGGATCCTTGTGACTGGCCGTGCGCGCACCGGTCACCTGGAAGGGCTCGGGGCGTCCGTCCGGCCGCAGGGCAACGACCTCTCCGTCGAGCACGAGCGTGCGTGCGTCGAGCGAGGCCACCGCCTCCACGACCTCGGGTAGCCGCTCGGTGACCTCGTCGAGACTGCGCGTGAACAGCCGCACGGACCGGTCCGTCTTGTGCGCCTGCACCCGTATGCCGTCGATCTTGCACTCGACCGCGACGTGCTCCCCCTTCGCCGCCGTCAGTGCCTCCGAAACACCGGGTGCGGACGCGGCCAGCATCGGCCGGAGCGGGCGTCCGACCTGCAGGCCGATCCGGGCCAGGGCCGCCTCTCCCCCGCTCATGGCCGCAGCCGCGACGGGTGCGGCATAGCCGGCGAGCATCGTGGCCCTTCTCACCGACGCCTCGCCGACCTCGGCCGCCGCCGCGATGGCCTTCAGCATGACACCGTCGAGCGCACCCTGCCGCAGTTCGCCGGTGATCAGCCCGACCAGCAGCCGTTGCTCCGCACGGGTCGCCTGCGCCATCAGGGAGTTCACCGCCTCCGTGCGGCGGCCGGCGGCGCCCGGCCCGTGCGCCGCCGCGATCTGCTCGAACATCTCGTCGACGTCGCGGACCGCCAGCGTCGCGTCATCGGCGGGTGCCGGCAGGTCGCGCAGCGTGCGCCAGCCGACGCCGAGACGCCGTTGGGGCAACACGCCGGCGAGGTATGCCGCCACCAGCGCCACTTCGTCCTCGTCCGCGCCGCGCAGGGCCCCCGCCACGGCATCGACCTTGGCGTTGCGAGACCGCGTCGCGCCGACGCGGTCGGAGGCGAGCACGAGGTCTTCGAACAGCACGCATCCACGGTGTCACAGCCCACCGACACTCCTGGCGCATCGGATCGGAGGAATGCGGCGGCCGCTGCCTCCTGTTGTCCGTGGCATCGACACACCGCTCCGAAAGGACTCATCCGTGCCCTCGACCACCCGCATCGTCCTCGCCTCCCGCCCCCACGGCGCGCCGCAGCAGTCGGACTTCCGCACCGAATCTGCACAGCTTCCGGCACCACAACCGGGCGAGGCGCTGCTCGAGACGCTCTATCTCTCCCTCGACCCCTACATGCGCGGCCGGATGAGCGATGCACCGTCGTATTCACCGCCCGTCCGGGTCGGCGACCCGATGGTCGGCGGGACGGTGTCGCGTGTGCTTGAAGCGCCCGGCGCCGAGTTCTCAGCCGGTGACATTGTGCTCGGATATGGCGGATGGCAGACGCATTCGTTGGAGAAGGCCAGTCACCTGCGCCGGCTCGATCCCCAGGACGCGCCGACCTCGACGGCGCTGGGCGTGCTGGGTATGCCGGGCTTCACGGCATACGCCGGCCTGCTCGAGATCGGCGACCCGAAGCCGGGCGAGACGGTCGTGGTCGCGGCCGCCACCGGCCCGGTCGGCTCAGCCGTCGGTCAGATCGCCCGGGCCAAGGGCGCGCGAGCCGTCGGGATCGCCGGTGGGGCCGAGAAGGTCGCCTTCCTGCACGAGCTGGGCTTCGACGCCGCGGTCGACCACCGCGCGGACGACTTCGCGCAGCAGCTGGCTGCGGCCACCCCCGACGGGATCGACGTCTATTTCGAAAACGTCGGCGGCGCGGTCTGGGATGCCGTGCTGCCTCGGCTGAACGACTTCGCCCGCGTGCCGGTATGTGGTCTGGTCGCCGGCTACAACGCGACCTCGCTGCCCGACGGACCCGACCGCGTCCCCGCCCTGATGGGCGACGTCCTGCGCAAGCGGCTCACCCTGCGCGGCTTCCTCCAGTTCGACTTCCCCGAAGAACTGCAGGAGCGCTTCCGCCATGAGATGTCCGCATGGATCGCCGACGGCACCGTCCGCTACCGGGAGGACGTCGTCGAGGGCCTGGACCACGCCGTCGAGGCCTTCCAGGGCATGCTCCAGGGGCGCAACTTCGGCAAGCTGATCGTCAAGGTCGCCGACTGACGCTGGCGCATCCGTGGTGTCCCGCGCCACCGCGAATGCGCCATAATGAGGTGGGAACGCCGGTCTCGCCCGATGCGGCATTTTTGCCGGGTGCATGCTAGTGTTTCCGGTCGTTGGCCGCACTCCTCGCGAGTGGGGTCGGCACCACTGTCCGGGTGGCGGAATAGGCAGACGCGCTAGCTTGAGGTGCTAGTCCTCGTATAGAGGGTGGGGGTTCAAGTCCCCCCTCGGACACCACGTAAACGTGCAGGTCAGAGCAGGTTTTGGCGGAATCCAGGTGGCCCCGAGGGTCCACCGAGGGTCCACGAAAGGCTGAGCATGGCTGACATCACTTGCCGCACGACCGCCGACGGCCAGGAGCGCTGGCGCGTCCGCTACCGCATCGCAGGGCGCGGGTCACAGCGGCGCACCAAGACGTTCCCCACCCAGGAGAAGGCGACCAAGTTCGCCGGGCTGATCGACCTGCTCGGCTAGGGCGCAGGCCGAGCGGATGCACACCGAGCCCGCCGCCGCCACCGAGCGCACCGTCGCCGAACAGGTCGCCCATCACATCGAGCACCTACCCAACATCACCGACGGCACCCGGTCGGACCACCGCGGCTACGCGCAGGACATCAGCCACAACCTGGGCCGTCCCCCTGTCGATGCTGACCCGCGACCAGGTCACCCGGTTCGGGATGGCGCTGCGCGACGAGCGGGGGCTGGGCCACAAGTCCATCAAGCACCGCCACTCGCTGCTGTCGTCGGCGCTGAAACAGGCCGTGCGCTCCGACCTGCTGGCCCGCAACGTCGCCGAGGGCGTCGAGCTCCCCCGCGACCCGGCGCGGCCGGAGATGATCACCCTCGACCTGGACGAGATCCGCTGGCTGCTGCAGTGCACCGACGACCACTGGCGGCCCCTGGTCGCCACCCTCGTCGGGACCGGCATGCGGATCGGGGAGGCGACCGCGCTGCAGGTCGGCGACCTGGACCTGCCTCGGCGCCTCGCGCACATCCGCCGCGCCTGGAAGCACACCGACGGCAACGGCCACCAGATCGGCCCGCCGAAGTCCGTCGCCGGGTATCGCACCATCCACCTCGGGTCGCTGGTGCACTTGCTGGAGCCCCTGACGGACGGCCGGCGGCCGCGTAGCTGTCATCGACTGGACGCCGACGCAGCTGAACTAGGCGGCCACCGCCATCAACTCCTCGGCAGCGGCCGCCACCGCCGGCGAAGAAGCCGGCCCTGAACGTGCCTCACGGATCGCATCCTGGACGAACTCGTCGAACTCAAGCTCAAACGTACGCCGCGGCAGCGAGACCTGCGCCACCCGGATGCCGAGACCGTCGGCCGGGTCCACGAGCATCATCGGGTCGTCAAGCAACTCCGCCGAGGTCAGGGCGTAAACCCGAGAACCGGCTCCGGCCTCATAGATCAAGTCCGCACTGTCGTCGGTCATGTGCGCGAACAGCAGCACCAACTCGTCCTCGACCTGCCCGGACAGCATCCACATGAACAAGACCGTTCCGTCGTCGAGTGGAGTCAGAACCTCGGTCGAGTGGCTCCCGTATGCGTTCAGCACGACGACGCCCTCGCACCGGTGCTTCCGGTCCAGCCACCACGGGAAGTGCGGCACGTCGCTCATCCGCTGTACTTGCATAGTTCCTCCAGCGTCCCACCGGGCGGATTCCGCGACCAATACGAACTGCCCGGCTGGCTCCCGGGCGACGAGATCAGCGCATGGCGCGGGTTGTCGCGCGATGGCGCCGAGTGGGCGCGGTAACCGGCGTCGATCAACGTGGCGACCTCGAAGTACCGGGCCGCATACCGGCTGAAGTTCGTTTCGCGGGCGTAGATGAGCGGGACCGCCTCGGCCACCGACAAGGTGCCGGTCAGGACCGACAGGTATCCCCGATCGTCCGACGTATCGGGCGGGATCGTGCGGGGACGCTCGCGAAAGCGCGTCGACCCGTCCGCGTACCGCCGGCCCACCTGCGTCAGCCGCCCATGTCTGAGCGGGGTCCCTGTTCGCGGAGCGCGGGCCGCTCCTCCAGCGTGACGTCACGCTTGATCATCTCGTTTCGGGCGCACTGGCCTCCGCCACGGATCATCGCCAAACTTCAATTGGTCGAGTTCGTTCAGTCGCTCTCGCAGCTCGAACAGCAAAGCGTCATTGGTCGCATCGGACAGACTGACAGACCGGTCATCTGGACCGGGTTTCGTTGCCGCGCGCCCGGTGTCCCGCTCGTAGGCGGCGCGCAGCTCCTTCTCACGCTCGAGGAGTGCTCCGGTGGCAGCCGTCGACGGGTCGATGAGTATCGCAAACAACCGCCACTCGGCGACGCCAAGGGCTTCGGCGACGAGTTCGATGGTCTCCGGGCCGACTGGTCTGCCACGTTCGAGATCGCGCAGTTGTCGAGTCGACGTTTTCAGGCGATGGCCAGCTTGTCCAGGTCGGAACGGATCCGCGCGATCACCGCCGCCCGGTCCACGTCGGTCGGTGTCGACAGCAGCAGGTTCCGCGCGAAGGTCGAGACCGGGAGCCCGGCCGCATCCGCCGCCGCGTGGATCGTCGCGAACTCGTCGTCGGTCAGGCGCACCTGCAGTGTCCGGGCCCGCGCGCTGCCACGGGTGACGACGGTGCCCGGCTGCTCCGGCGCGTCGGGGTTGGCCTCGGTGGCGGCCTGCTCGGCCGCGATCAGATCCTTGATGCTCATAGTTCAGTCCTCTCGGGTATATCTGCTGCGGTCGGTGGAGTTCGATATCCACGCGTTGACGCCCCACAGCACGCCGTCTTCGACGACGACGATCACGGTCACCAGCGTCCCGACGATTCGGCAGTAGCCGATCACGCGGATCGATCGCCCGCTCGTGGAAGACGGGTCGGGGTCCAGGACCAGGCGGTTGGGGTCGCCCAGTGCGTCGTTGGCGATCGCCGGCGTCAGCAAGTGTTTGGCCGC
>CAYPQR010000003.1:0-17873 GCA_964412865.1 uncultured Intrasporangiaceae bacterium | reverse complement strand
TCCGGCATCACCGGCCGCTGGTCCACCGACCCGGTCGCCTGGACATCGTCCAGGCACGCCGCGATACCCTGCACGACCTGCACTACTGCCGCCGCCGTGGAACCCAGCACCCTCGAGGTCGAAGTCCGTCCCGTCCTCAACGACGCAGCGCTCGAGCGCCTCGCCCAGCACGTCGAAGAACGCCTGCGCCTGGCTGTGCAACGCGGCATGACCGTGACCCTCGTGCCAGAAGACACCCCCGGCGAGAACACCTCCCGGGTATAGCCGCCCGGGAACAGCACCCCGCCTCAAGAAGACCCCGGCATCGATGCCGCCCCCACATTGAACCGCCCGGTATCAACGACCCCCACTGAATCCCCCGTCTACAAAGGCGAACTTCCCGCAGCGCATCCCGGCCGACAATCCATTGTTCGCCGTGACCAAAGTCGAGGACATGCACGGCGGCACGATCCGGGTCTACGTGCAACAGCACCTGACCGAGGACGAGGCGAAGCACATCGGCCGGCTCGTCTTCACTCTCGGCGCGCTGCACGACACGGATCTGAAGACCGTCGTCGTGCGCGACGCCTCCGGTATCGATACGAACGTGTATCGGTTCAGCATCCCCGCGCTGGACCAGTAGCGCTCACGCCGCCGCGGGCCTTGGCGATGAATCAGGAATCCCCCGGCTTCAGCCGTGAGGAGCTGTCAAGGCCGGCGCTCCCCTTCCCGTGTTCTCATTGCCCCGAGATCGCATGTTCTGGCCCCATCCGAGCGTGAGAGCGCAATACGCGGGCTCAAAATCGAAAATAGGGCCGGTTATCGCGATCTCGGCGAGTCATAGGAGCCAGAATTGCGATCTCACCGAGGATCACGCCGGTCGGGACCGCAGCCCGGGCACCAGCCGGTGCTGGTGGTGCTGTGCGCTCCGGGCGGCGGCGTCTTGTCCCCGTGGAGGCGACCGTCTGCGCCCCAGTGCAGGAACTCCTCCTCCCAGGGCCTGTTGAGCAGCGCAGCACGCTCCTGCAACTCGAGGCTGGTCGCGTAGAGCCCGCGCAGGAAGTCCAGGAAGTGCCAGACCCCTTCCGGCACTTCGTCGTGGTAGCGGATGTTGTGTCCCATCCCGCACCTTCCCGGCCGTATATTCCAGGATATGCCGATCCGCGGGCCATGGACAGGCCCACAAGGGCGCACAGCGTCAGCGCGGACGCGTCACCGCCCGGGCTTCCCATCCTCGAACAACAGCGTGTCCAGCCCGCGGCGCACGCCAGGCACCTCCGCCACCCGTCGGATGGCGAGCAGCGTGCCGTCGACATACGGCTGTGGGCTCGGGCCCGGGTCGTGGCGCATGGTGAGGCGCTCCCCCGACCCCGCGAACACGACCTCGGTGGTCACGACGAAGCTGGGCAGGCGCACCGAATGTATGCGGGTGCCGCCGACGGCGATGCCCCGCGCCAGGTCGTCCGCGTCGGCGGCGCCGGCCGGATCGCCACCTCCGGGGCGTGGCACGTGGCCGAGCGCCTCGGCCAGCTCACGGGACGTGCCGCTCGGCGCATCCGACTTGTGCAGATCCGCGAAATCGATGATCTCCCAATGCGGTAGGTGTGCCGCTGCCATCGTCGCGGCGTGTTTCAGCACGGCCGCCATGACCGAGAAGTTGCCCGCCGCGAACACGCCGACGCTGCGTGCCCGGGCCAGGTGATCCAGCCGGTCGTAGTCACCTGCGGTGAGACCGCTGGAGCCTACGACCGCATGCACTCCGGCCGCGATCGCGGCCTCCACATCGCCTCGCACCGCGGCAGCACTCGTGTAGTCGACCAGCACGTCGGCCTTCACCGCCTGCAGCGCCTCGGCGACCGATCCGAAGATCTGGCCGTCCGCGTCGACATCCACACTGTCCCGGATCGGCCGGCCCGCGGCGCTGCGTGCCACTCCCGCCACCAGCGACAGGTCGTCGGCGGCCGCGATCCCCGCGACGATCGGTGCGGCGGTCCAACCGGTGATGCCGGCGAAACAGACATTGATCACGGATGTGCTCCTTCATCTTCGGCCCGGCCGACGCTCACGATCCGCGAGGACCGACGGTCGCGTTCGGCATGATCTTGCGCCACAGCGCCGACGACGGCACGCTGCGTCCCTCGAGCACATAGGTGGCGACCACCGGGTCGGACAATGTGCCGTCGAGCGCCTGGCGCGATCCGCGGTGTGCGGTGACCAGCAGCTCGTCGCCGGCGCGAAGGACGGTGTCGTCCGACGGTGCGGGCTCGGCGTGCCCGTCGCGCAGCAACAGCAGCGGCACCAGGCGAAGCGGCTTGTCGCGCTCGACCGGGTCGCGCTGCAGGTCGGCCACCGTGAATTCGCCGCGAGCGACCCACGGCTGCACGGCCGGGGCATCATTCTCGTCGAGGGTGATGCACCACAGATCGGCCTTGCGCGGGCCGCACCGGCGCACGATCCGTTCGAGGAGATCGTGCGACCACTGCTCACCCAGTTTCGGGATCTTCGGCAGCAGCCGCATCAGGGTGGGGCTGGCCAGACGCGCCATCACCTCGATGGTCATCAGCCGGGCCGGTGTCAGCCCGAAGTCGACATCGAGCGCGTCGAACAGCGGGGCGTTGGCCGGCGAATGCTCCAGCGCCACCGTGAACAACTCCGGGTTGATGCGGCGCGCCGTCTCCAGCGCCCACAGGTTGCCGGTGTCGTCGTCGTGGGCGGAGACGAACGCGAAGGCCGTCTCCAGCCCGGCGCCCCGCAGCGCGCCGCCCTCGTCGCTGTCGACGACCGTGACCGGAGCACCCTCCGCCCGCAGGTCGGATCTCAGCTCGAGCGCGAACTGGCTCGTGCCGTAGACCACCCAGCGGCCGCCGTCCGCGTTGACGGTGTGCCGCAGCGGCACGGGCGTGCCCGGCGCGCTGGTCATCCATACCATGAGCTGGTATGCCGAGGGGGCGCGCAGCAGGATCCGCAGATGGTCGCCGAATCGATCCAACCCGTTGATCACGTCGCAGTTGTCGAATGAGCGCATGCGTTCGGCCATTTCGCGTGACAGGGCGCTCGCGATGACCGGGAGTCCCGGCCGCAGCAGCGAACTGGTCATCGTGACGTCGAGATTGGTGCGGTCGTCGTTGGTGAGGGCCAGCACACCCTCGCATCGTGGATGCGCCAGCCCGGCGAGCACGAGGTTGCGGGTGTCCCTGGCGTTGCCGAGCAGCGCGGGTGTGTCTGCCGAGTAGGCATCCAGATCCACGGAAGCCAGGCGCGACTCCTGGCTGTCGAGCACCACGAACCGTCGGCCGACCTCGTCGAGCGCCCGGGCGATGCTGCGCATGACCGGCCCATAGCCGATCAGGACGAGGAACGGCTCGACCGAGCGACGGACTTTGCGCGCCACGTGCCGCTTGGCGAGGATCTTGCGGAACGACTGATCCTGGGCCATCGACAGCACGGATCCGATGCCGTAGGCCCAGCCGATCACCAGCAGATAGATCGACACCGTCACCCACATGCGCTGCGCCGTCGTGAGTGGAGTGATCTCGCTGAAGCCGATCGTCATCGCGGTGTAACTCACGAAATAGAACGCGTCGAAGACGGACAGGTGCGTGGTGTTGCCCTGAGCGTCCTGCCCCGGGATGAGGATCAGGCCCAGCACGCTCACCGCAAAGATGAGGATCACCAGGATGATCGGCAGCCGCAGCCGCCGAAGGACCAGGAAGATCCCGTGCTCGGGCGTCGTCGTCTCCTCGATGGCGAACATCAGGGTCTTCGTCGGCACGTGCCCCTGGGGTTCGTCATCGTCCGCTCGTCGGCCGATCAGATTGAGCAGTGCGACGGTCAGCGGGCTGGTCATCGTCTCACCTGCGGCGGAAGGAAACCGTCTCGGTGACCAGCAGCACGATCGAGACGAGATTGGCGAGGAACGCACCCGCCGACATCGACACCACGCTGGCCGTCGCATGGGCGTCGAGGCCGTGCTCCGACACCTGGGTCGCCCAGGTCCACACCGCGGCGGCAGCGATCAGTTGCAGCGTGGCGACCAGGCTCGCGGCCAGGTGCACCGCCCCGATCTGGGTCCGGTCGCCGAACTTGAGCACGGTCGCCAGCAGGTTGACCACGACCGCCGCGAACAACTCATAGATGTTGTGCAGTTCCGGATTGCCGACGTCGCCGATGAAATAGCCGAAGTTGAGTGTCCCTGCCAACAGCACGAAGAAACCGAAGACCACCTTCTCCAGGTTCATCGTCCCTCCTTCGCCGGTGGCGTCGATGCTACGCGGTTCGGAGCCGCTGTCGGTGAATCGACGCACGGGACGACCCGCTGCACCGGACGACGGCGAACGCCCACCGACGCACTGTCAGACTGGAGTCATGACCGACACGAGGCCGACAGTCGGGACCGGCACAGCCACCGTCGTGCTCGACGGCGGCCTGTCCAACGCGCTGCAGGCGCGTGGGCACGACCTGTCCGATCAGTTGTGGACGGCGCGTCTGCTGGCCGACGACCCCGATGAGATCGTCGCGGTCCACCGCACCTATTTCGCGTCGGGCGCGCATGTCGCGACCACCGCCAGCTATCAGGCCAGCCTGCCCGGTCTGATGGCTGCAGGATTCGACCGCGCCGCCGCGGCCCGGATCATCACACGCAGCGTCGAGGCCGCCGACCGGGCCCGCGACTCCATGCCCGACCCCGAAGGACGCTGGGTTGCCGCCTCGATCGGTCCGTACGGCGCCGCGCTCGCCGACGGCTCCGAATACACCGGGCGTTATGGCGTGCCCGCCGCCGAACTGCGCGACTTCCACGGACCCCGGCTCGAACTGCTGGCCGGCGCCGGCCCCGACCTGATCGCCGTCGAAACGATCCCCGACATCGACGAGGCCGAGGTCATCGTCGCCCTGTTGCACGACGTCGGGTTGCCCGCCTGGTTCTCGTATTCGATCGCCGGCGACAGGACTCGCGCCGGCCAGCCTCTCGCCGATGCCTTCCAGGTGGCCGCGTCGGCGCCCCAGGTGATCGCCGTCGGCGTCAACTGCTGCGACCCGGCCGACGTGCTGCCCGCCGTCGGCACGGCGGTCCAGGTGACCGGCCGGCCCGCCGTCGCCTACCCGAACAGCGGTGAGGCGTGGGATGCGACCGCCCGCGCGTGGCGAGGCCCGCGCACCTTCGACCCGTCGGCGGTGCGCGGCTGGATCGCCGCCGGCGCCCGCCTCGTCGGCGGCTGCTGCCGGGTCGGGCCGGATGCGATCGCCGCTCTGGCCGCCATGGTCGACAATGAGACGGGCCCCACGGCCTGACCCGGAGACACCACGCACCAGGAGGACCACACCATGGCGACACCCGACGAGGCCGGCGCGGCGCTGCGCGAGGCGATCATCACCTGCACCGACGCCATCCAGGCCAAGTCCAAGGACCTCAACTCGACGACCGCAGAGCGCTTCAGCCTCGCGGCGTTGCACCTGGCCGAGGCTCATGCGTGGCTGCAGTCACCCGAGCAGTCACACGGCGGAGGGATCAACCCACAACCATGACGAGTGACCCGCGGCCCACAGCACAGGGCGACACCCTCTCCGGCGCCACCGCCGGCAGGAGCGTCTATGCCGACGACCTGCAGGTCGGCACCGTCTATCAACTCGGCACCTACACGGTGACGCGTGAGGAGCTGCTCGAATTTGCCCGGCAGTGGGACCCCCAGAATTTCCACATCGACGAACAGGCCGCTGCCGAAGGACATTTCAACGGACTGATCACCAGCGGGATCCACACGCTGGCCATCTATCAGCGGCTCGCCGTGCAAGGCGTCTTCGACGGGTGGCAGGTGATCGCCGGCCGGGCATTCCGCGACATCCAGTTCGTGCGGCCGGTGCGACCCGGTGACACGCTCACCGGGTCGCTGCGGATCGAGCGGATCGAGCCCGACGGCCGCGGGCGGGCGCTGGTCGTCACCTCGGCGTCGCTGATCAACGACCGGCGAAAGACTGTGCTGTCGCTGACACTCGACGCATACATGCGAGTCAGGGCCTGAGTCCGCCACAGCTCCTACGCCGCATCAACCGTCCGGTCGGCGTCGGTGAGCAGGCCTCGCAGACGTGCGATCGCCTCGGTCAGCAGCCGCGACACCTGCATCTGGCTGAGGCCGACTCGCTGCCCGATCTGGCGCTGCGTCAACTCGTCGGCGAAGCGCAACCGCAGCACCAGCCGTAGCCGCGGATCCAGCGACGACAGAGCCGATCTCAGCGACAATGATGAGACGACCCGGTCGTATGGATCGAACGCCGGCCGGTCGGGGAGCAACTCACCAAGGCTCATCGCCTCACCTCGTGCCCGAGCATCCAGCGAGACGGACTGATATTGAACGTCCGCGAGCCGTGCCCGACGCACCTCGCGCACGGACGCCCCCAGATCCTCGGCCAGTTCGGCATCGGACGGTTCATGCCCGAGTTCCTGTTCGAGCCGCCCGGCCGCTCGACGTAGCCGAGCGCGCAACTCCTGCACCGCACGCGGGGGCCGCACCGCCCAACCGTGGTCCCGGAAGTATCGCTTCAGTTCGCCCGTGATCGTCGGCACGGCGAATCCGCTGAACCCGGGACCGTCGCCGGGACGGTATCGACGCACCGCCTCCACCAGGCCGAGCATCGCGACCTGCACCAGGTCATCGTGTTCGACTCCGCGCCGCTCGAACCGGCGAGCGACGTCGAGCGCGAGTGGCATGTTCACGACCACCGCCTCACATCGAAGACGATCGCCGTCGAGACGATCCGCGACGTGGGCGTCGGCAAGCAGCGACTCGGTGCGACGCTCCCGCCGCGCCGCGGACGCGGACAGAACTCTCGACATGGCGCTCCTGCGGACGGCGACGACCATGCCGGCCACGGTGGATCGACCGGCTCCTGTCCACACCACACCACACGACGCGCGGCACGGCAAGGGGTCGTCGGGTCAGCGGTGAGATCCTTGCGGACCGCCCTTCCCGGGCATGCTGGGGGCCAGGTCGCGCGGCGTACTGGAATCGGCCCAGCGCAGCACCGCGCCGGCGCCGTCCGTGAGCTGGACGGAGTCCGGGACGAGCGTGACATCGGCGCCGGTGACCATCGCGCCGACGGTGAACGCCAGCATCGCATCCACAGGCTCGCCGGTGCCGTCCTCGGTCGGCAGACCATCCGGCCCGACTCTGACGACGCCGTGGGCGGGCGGCGGATCGAGCAGGAGGATCTGCTGCGCCTGACCGCGGCGAATGGCGCCGCCGACGCCGGACCGCCCCTGTACGGCACGGTCCTGGCGCCCCTCCTCCTCGAGGAAATCGGCCAACGCCGACTCCACGTGTGCCGCGACGACGGCGTCCAGGGCGCTTCGGGCCGCCCCGTCGTGCAGGTCGCCCCTGACGACCGTGACCATACGCCTGGTGTCGACGCTCAGCCGCTCGCACAGTGCGCGCACGGCGCGTTCGTCTCCCGCGACCAGCACCGCCGCCGGGCGCTGCTCGCGGGCCAGCTCCTCGACCCGGCTCGCGACCGCCGCGGCGTTGTGGTCCCACGAGTCCTCGGCGCGCCGCTGCAGCCGCTGCTGCGAGGCGTCACCGGCCCGCACCTTGTGCAGCACGTCGTGCTCCCCCGCGATCTGCTCGGTGTCGCCGCGCCGTCCGAGCAGCCCATACGGCGTGACGGTGCCCCCCGCGCGGTCGACGAGGACTCGCAGATGCCTCGGATGCCTGCCGCCGGCGCGCACCAGGGCGGTGACGTCGGGCACGGGCGACCATCTGGTCACCGCCGGCTCGGGCGGCTCCGGCAGACCGATATCGGCGACGAGTTCGGCGGAGTCATCGCGCACGCCGCCGATCAGCAGGCGCCCGATCCTGCCTCCACGTCCATCCGGCTCCCGCAGACGCTGCTCCATCAGGTCCAGCAGGTCCGCGGGCGCACCGTCGCCGCGCAGCTGCCCCCTTGCAGTCTTCCAGCGCAGCTTCAACGCATCCACGTCGTCGGGATGCTCTCTGGTGCAGTCGAGTGCGACCGTGGCGTAACGGTCGGCGGACGTGCTGATGCTGCTGCGCCAGGAGTCAAGTTTCATCGGGATGCCTTCCGTGTCGACGACTCGGCACCGCCCGGTGGTCCAGCGGGCGACGTACCCATGGGCTACCCGACCACCGTACGAAAAAAGCGCGGGGTGCGGTCAGCCCGAAACGCGCTCTTCCAGCATGGTGCGGGCGGCACCGAGTGAGTCGAGAAAATGCTGCTGCCCCACCACATCGCGAAGCTCGTGGGCGACGCCGGGCACGGCCTGCACCCCGCGGATGGCGACCTTGAGCTCGTCCTCCAGCCCCGGGTGATCGCGCAGGAGTGGCAGTTCACGCTCCTCCTCGGCCTCCGCGTGATGCTTGAAGGCCTCGGAGAACAGCGCGAGTTGCACGCCGTATGTCGACGACTCGGGTTCCATGTCCATCATGTGATCCAGCGCGATGCCGGCATCGCGCTCCTCGACCAGACGTAGGTCGACGTCGCCCGCGTGGCCGACGCCCTTGGCCACCAGGTCGGCGACCATCGGGTGAAGCCACTCCTGCTCCGCGGCCTCGTGCGCCGCAAGGTGCGCGCGCACCAAGTCGAGGCCCGCGGCCCGCTCCCGCCCCTGCTGATGCTCGACGTCGCCGAGCAGCGTGTGCAGATGCCCGTGCTGACCGATGATCAGGCTGAACAGTTCGTCATAGAGTTCGAAGGACGCCATACTCTCGCCCCTACCCACTGCGCGTCCGCTGACACATCACCCGGCGTCATGTCCGGCACCGTCCGGGCAGCGGCGCCTTTCACAGCCGCCCGATGACCTCCTCGAACATCTCCCGGGTGAGCTTGCCGGTGAAGGTGTTCTGCTGACTCACGTGGTAGCTCCCGACCACCTGGACCGGCCGGTCACCGATCGTCAGGGTCGCTGTCGCGCCATGGCCGAACTTCGGTTTCGGACGAGGGACCGTCCAGCCGACCCGGCGCGCCGACGCGAGCGTGGCGTTCCACGCCAGGCTGCCGAGCGCGAGGATGGACCGCAGATTCGGGGCGGCCAGCCGGAAGTCGCGGTCCAGCCAGGGGCCGCAGGTGTCGCGCTCGACCGTGGTCGGCTTGTTGGCCGGCGGCGCGCACCGTACGGCCGAGATGATCCGGACCCCGCGCAGCTCCAGGCCGTCACCTGCCGCCACCGATGTCGGCCGGTTGCCGTAGCCCGCCCGGTGCAGCGCCGCATACAGCCAGTCGCCGGCCCGGTCGCCGGTGAACATACGGCCGGTGCGGTTCGTGCCGTTGGCCGCCGGGGCCAGGCCGACGATCAGCACCGGTGCGCCCGCCTCACCGACGCCGGGACCCGGACGTCCCCAGTAGGGCTGGTCGGCGAACGACGCCCTGCGGCCTGTGCGCGCCACCTGCTCGCGCCACTCGACCAGACGCGGGCAGGCGCGACAGACGGAGATGCGCGCATCGAGTTCGGCGACCGTCTCCGAGCCGGCGGCGAGATCGGCCACCTGCCGTTCGTCGTGCGCGACGGGCGTCGACGACGTCGCGGGATCACCCGGCCATCCGGTGCCCGGAGGCACCGGCGAGGTGAACAGCTGACCGGTGATGGGATGCGGGTCGGTGCGTTCCGGGGTCACGCGTCGACGTTAGCGCAGAGCCGATCCGCCGGCTCGGTGTCCGCCCGCCGCCGGCGCGTGCCGGCATCCGGAAGACTCCGCGCCCGTCACGTCTCGCCACCGGTCGCGGGGTCGGCATCGTCGCCGGCCCGGCGCACGTCGACGGCGACCTCCAATGTGCTGCCCCGGCTCTCGGTGAAAACCACTCCCTTCAGGGGCGACACGTCGCGGTAGTCGCGCCCCCACGCCGTCACGACGTAGCGGGAGTCGATGAAGTGGTCGTTGGTCGGGTCCAGGTCGACCCACCCGAGGTGAGGAGTCAGCACCGAGCACCAGGCATGGCTCGCGTCGCTCCCCTCCAGCTTGGCCCTGCCCGGCGGCGGCGTGGTCTCCAGATAGCCGCTGACATACCGCGCGGGCAGGCCGGCATGGCGCAGGCAGCCGGTCGCCAGATGCGCGAAGTCCTGGCAGACGCCCGCCCGACTCTCCAGCACCTCGTCCAGCGAGGTGGTCACCGTCGTGGAGCCCTGCTCGTAGGCGAAGTGCGAATAGATCTCGTGGGTCAGCGCCACGAGCGCATCCCCCAGGGGGCGATCCGGCGGCAGGATCCGCTCGGCATACCGTGCCACCCCGGCCGAGACGTCGACCAGGGCTGACGGTAGGCCGAACAGCGACGCCGTCACCGGATGCGCGCGCGCCGAGGTGGCAGCGCCGGCGACCGTGCACCGGTCCAGCATCTCGACGTCGACCGGCTGCCTCGCGACGCGAAGCCTGCTGGTCGCCTCGACGCTCAGCTCGTCGTGTCTGGTCGACACCTCGAAGTAGTCGCTCCGGTTGCCGAAGAAGTCCCGGTGGCCCCGGATCAGCGCCGGCGCCGGGGAGATCTCGATCCGCCTGGCGGTCACCTGCTGGTAGGGGTCGTCCCTCGGCTGAAGTCGCGCGCGGCCATAGGACCGCGTCACGGGCCCGTTGTAGTGGTAGCAGGTGCGATGGCGGACCTCGTAGGCCCGCGGCGCATACCGAGATGACGTCATGGGCGGCCGGCCTCGGCCATCAGGTCGGCTCCTGACATCGAACGATGCGGCATCGGGCGGGTGAAGTGATCCCGTTCGATCCGATCGGCACACCCTCGCAGGTCGGTCTCCAGCTCGGCAAGCAGCGCCCGAAGCGGACGTCGAGCGTCCAGGCACAGCTCCTCCGGGTCGACCCCACTCAGTGTCCGCAGTGATCTCGGGGGCTCCGGGTCATGGTCGTTCGCACCGGCGATCCGCTGCCGTGCGGTCGTCAGCGCGGCGAGCTGGAAGGCCACCGACCGGGGGTTCTCCTCGTCGCGCAGCAGCAGGTCGATCGCCGACACCACCGGTGCCGCGGGACCGCGCCCGGAGGCGAGTCGGCGGTGGTGTGGTCCCAGGCTGTCGGCCGCGCGCAGCACCGCCTCGGTCACCTGGCCGTCGATGACCGGCGCCCGCTCGGTGCAGATCGTGCGGCGTAGCAGGGCGACCGTCTGCAGGGCGCGCTCGATCCTGCGGCCCGCCTCCACGAACGCCCACGCGGTGTCGCGCACCATCGTCTCGGAGATCAGCCCACCGAGGGCCAGCAGCGACTCCAGCATCCGGCCCAGCACCGACCGCAGCGCGCGATCGTCCGGCGGATCGGTGGCACGCTGCATCCGGCCCAGCACCAGCCACGTCTCGGCGGACAGCAGCTCCCGGGTGGTCTGCGCATCCTGCATCAGGTGGTCGATCGCGAATGCTGCCGTGCCCGGCGTGCCGGCATCGAGGACGAGCCGCCGCAATTCGTCCATCACCGGTCCCGGGTCCCGGTCGTCGCCCCATTCCGCGGTCACCGGGCGTCCCGTCAGGTCGGACGCCGCCTCGAACATCGCCTGCATGACCGACTGTCCCGGAGAAGCCGGTCCGTCGAGGTAGTCACCCATCAGGTCGCTGACCACCAGCAGCAGCCGCACGACCGACTCCGCCCGTTCCGCATACCGGCCGAGCCAGAAGAGGTCGTCGGCGACTCGCGGCGGCACCGGGCGAGGAGGCTGCGGCAAGGACCCGATGCTGCGGGTATGTGGCGGCGTCGCGGCACGCTCGCCCGCCTGCACCCACACGTCCTTCGCCACGCCGCCCGAGCCGCTGCTGATCGAACGACTGCGCACGTGGTCGGAGACCCGGCCCAGACCCCCCGTCATGAACTCGTAGCCGCCATCCACTGCAACACCGAAGGTGCGCAGCGCGAAGCGACGCGGCACCAGTCCCTCGGCGGTCGCGACCGGCACCGTCGACATGGCGATCGGCTCCTGCAGCGTCCACTCCCACGGCCGGGCGTCGATGCGCGCAGCCAGGCTCGCGAGCTCCTGCTCGGACAGCAGCCATCCGAAGGTGGTCCCGTGGCCGGAGCACGACCTGATCACCAGTGAATCCAGACGCTCGCGCGCCGATCTCATCGCCGCCGGGTCGCCGCACCACCAGGTCCGCGGACCGGAGAGCTTCAGCTCCTCGCCGAGCAGAACCCTGCAGAGCGCGGGCAGGTATGCCGCCAGGGCCGGTGTCTCGAGCACGCCGGAACCGATCGGGTTGGCCACGGTCACAGCGCCATCGCGCACGGCCTCCAGCAGGCCGGGCACGCCCAGCTGTGAATCAGCGCGCAACTCCAGCGGATCCGACCACGTGGAGTCGACCCTGCGCACGATCACGTCGACCCGCTCGCTGCCCGCGCCCGTGCGCCACCATACGCGACCCTCATCGACGGCGAGGTCCTCGGCCTGCACGACCGGTATGCCGAGCAACGACGCCGTCAGCGCCTGGTCGAACGCGGTCTCGCTCGCCGAGCCCGGCGACAACAGGACAACACGGGTCGACCCGGGAGCGCCGTCGTCCGTGCCCGACGTGGCGAGAGACGACCGCAACCGGTCGAAGAAGACCCTCAGCCGGGCAAGGTCGGCGTCCCGATAGAGGCTCGGCAGGGTCCGCGCGATCAGCCGCCGGTCGGCGAGCGCGTATCCCGCGCCGGAGGGCGCCTGCACACGATCCCCCAGCACCAGCCAGCTGCCGTCGCCCGCTCGCGCGAGGTCGACGGACGGCAGCGTCAGCGGCATGGCCGAGGCACCGAGCGCCCCCACGGCGGCCGGCAGGAACTCCGGGTGTCCGAAGACGATGTCGGCGGGCAGCACGCGCTCGTGCAGCACCCGCTGCGCGCCATACAGGTCGATGAGCAGCAGGTTCAGCAGGCGTGCGCGCTGCTCCAGGCCGTCGTGCAGCCGCGCCCAGCCGGTATGGCCGAGCACGACGGGCAGCGGGTCGAGTCGCCACGGCCCTCCCCGCGCCTGGTCGTGGACCGTGCCGTAGGTGATGCCGTCGTCCTCGACGAAACCGCGCACCGTGCCGGCCCGGGACCACAGGCCGGCTCGTCCGAGTGATTCGATCTCGGCCCTGAGCGCCCGGTCGGTGGCGGTCTCCCCGTCGAGCAGCTCGTCCACCACGGGGCCCGGCACTCGCGTCTGAGCCAGCAGGTCTCGATACCCCGCAAGCACATCCGATCCGCTCACGCCCTTCACCCTAGCGACGCCATGGTCGCTGCCTCACCACTGTGGCGGGTCGGCGGGATGCAGCCGCGGATCGTCGGCGTGGAAGGTGCGCACCGGGCCCGGATCGGTCGTCGGGCCCTCGAAGCGGACCGTGACCCGGCCGAGGCCCCTCCCCCACACCCAGCCGGCGCCGTGCTCGTCGTGCACGACATCCTGGCCGGGCGTCCAGCCCGACGGCCGGCCCCATACCGGTCCGGATACCTCGGCTTCGTCCTCGCCGGGCGGAGGTGAGCCGAGCGGGTCGAGCTGCTGGCCGGAGTCGTCGGTCTCGAACAGGATCTGCTCCTGGGCGTGATCGGTGAGGCCGGACACACCGACCCCGAGCAGCCGGATGCCGTCCGAGACGTCGACGGCGTCGAGCAGGCGCCGGGCCGTGTCGGTGACTACGGCCACGTCGCCGGTCGGATGAGCGAGCGTCTCGGCGCGCGTCACGGTGGAGAAGTCGTGGTGGCGCACTTTGATCGACACGGTGCGGGCGAACACCTCGTGTTTGGTGACGCGGCGGCTCACCCGGTCGGCGAGCTGCGCGAGCTCGCGGACCAGCCGGGCACGGTCGGAGATGTCGGTCTCGAACGTCTCCTCCGACGAGATGCTCTTGGCCTCTCTCTCGACGACGACCTCGCGGTCATCGCGCGCGAACGCCAGGTCGTGCAGACCGCGTCCGTGCGCCTCGCCCAGGATGCTGATCAAGTCGGGAAGTGCCATCCGCTGCAGGTCCGCGACCGTCTCGACGCCGAAGGTGCGCAGTCGTCGCGCCGTCGCCGGGCCGACCCCGCCGATGACCCGCACCGACAGGGGCGCGAGCACCTCCAGCTCCCGACCGGGCGGCACGACGACCAGGCCGTGCGGCTTCTCCAGATCGGACCCGATCTTGGCCAGCAGCTTGCTCGTCGCCACACCCGCCGACGCGCCCAGGCCACCGGTCGCCTCGCGGATCCGGCCGATCAGGTCGCCGACGAGTCGGGTCACCGACTCGGTCGACAGATCATGACCGCCCGGTGCCAGATCGACGTACGCCTCGTCGACGGAAACCTGCTCGACGACCGGCGACACCTCATGCAGCAGATCCATGACGATCCGGGACGACTTGCGGTAGGCGGCGCCCCGCGGATGGAGGAACGCGGTGCCGGCCGGGCAGCGCCGACGGGCCTCGGCCGTCGGCATCGCCGAGTGTGCACCGAAGACGCGCGCCTCGTAGGACGCCGTCGCCACGACACCGCGCGGCCCGATGCCGCCGACGCACACCGGCTTGCCGCGAAGCGAGGGCTTGTCGCGCTGCTCGACCGCGGCGAAGAACGCGTCGAGGTCGAGGTGCATGATGCCGGCCTCGCTGCGCACGCCTCTATCGTCGCGCACGCGACCGACAACGCACCGCCGCCCCGGTCAGTCCTGCAGCGCCAGCACGACCTTCACGTCGTCGTCCTTCGGCTGGAACGCGTCGGCGAACCGCTCCAGCGGGACCCTGCGGGTGACCAGCCCCTCGAGCCAGTCACGGTCGGCAGCGGCGAGCGCCTTCGCGCCCGCTTCGTAGTGCCTCCGGTTGGCGTTGACCGACCCCACGACCGCCCCGTTGTCGAGCACGAGATCCCTGTTGAGCGCGCCGAGATCGATCGACGTCTCCTTGCCGGGGTTGGAGATGCCGGTGAGGACCGTGATCGTGTACGGCTGGCTGTCCTGCAGTGCGGCCTTGATCACCGGCACGGCGCCGGTGCCCTCGATCACCACCTCGGGCTTGACCGCCTTCAGCACGTCGTCCACGGGTTCGCTGTGGTAGGTCGCGCCGAGCTTGCTCACCAGCTCTGGCTTCGGGCCGCTCGTGACGCGGTCGAGCACGTGCACGTCCATCCCCCGCTGAGTGCCGATCATGGCGCCCAGCAGGCCGATCGGGCCGGCGCCGGTGATCAGCACCGACGTCGGGTCGAACCATCCGCGGCCGCCGACCCGGTCGATCTGCTCCCAGGCCTTGGCGACGACGGTGGTGGGTTCGAGCAGCATACCCACGGACCGAAGGCCGGGATCGAGTCGCACCGTGTGCCGCGACTGCACCCGCCAGCGCTGCGCCGCGAACCCGTGCAACTGCTTGATGCCGTGCTCGGTGTATCGGCCGTTGCGGCACATGTCCCACTCGCCGTGGGCGCAGGCGCCGCATGGCACCGGGTCGGGCATACGGACGATGCCGACCACCAGGTCGCCGGTGGTGAAGCCGCTGTCGTCCGGGGCCTCGAGGACCCGTCCGAGGCCCTCGTGCCCGATGATCAGTCGCTGCGAACCCTCCGGGGCCCAGCCGTACAACCCTTCGGCAAGTTCGTGGTCGGTGCCGCAGACACCGACCGCGATCCCCTCCACCAGCAGGTCGCCCAGCCCGTCGTCGGGCTCTGGCATGTCTGCCGTCGCGAGGCTGTTCTTCTGCATTGGGACAACGGTGAGTGCTCGCATGTCCCGACATTATCGGGCCGGGTCAATGCCGGTGTCGTCCGCCGTCACAGGTTTCGGTGCAGCAGCAGCGGCAGTACGCAGGTCGCTCCGGCGTCGCGCAGGGTGGCCGCGGCGACCGTCGTGACCCAACCCGAGGACGATGCGTCCACCACGAGAAGGACGCTGCGGCCACCGACGTCAGGGGGCGGACTCGACTGCATGGCGGCTCTCCAGGCCGCGGCCTCGTCCGCGGACGTCAGGTCGGTGGATGGCGCGGCGTCGATCGGCCATACTGCCTTGTCGAGTCGACCCACCGTCGCCAGATGCCCGGCCACACCCATCGTGAGCCGCCGGTGGCCGGCCGCCGGCAGCGCCACGACGATCTGCGGCCGCTGCGCCCATTCGCGGCTCCACCGGGCGAGGCAGTCGACAGCGGCGTCGAGCAGTTCGTCCGGTGGCGGACCGTCGGTGCGCAGCGCCCCGGTGCGCAGCCCCGACCATTCCGCGGCATCGGCGTGCACGATGACGCGACCCGGCTCCGCGAGCAAGCCCGCGGGAATCCTACCGCGTGCGCCGAAGGCGCCTCCCGGCCACATCTTGCGTGGGTCCAGCACGTGTTGCTCCGATCGCAGCACCGTTCTGGCGGCGGCGATGGCCTCCACCCGAGGCTCGGCGCGCAATGGCTCCGGGAGCCCTCCGGTGCAGACCGAGCATCGCCCGCACGGTTGGGCTTTGGGGTCGTCGAGCGAGGTGCCGAGCAGCTGCATCAGGCACTCGTCACCGTCGATGTAGTGACGCATGATGTCGGCCTCATGTCGCCGCAGCGCGACCAGCGCGTCGTAGTGCTCCTGGTCGTAGTGCCATGGCTGCCCCGTCGAGACCCAGCCGTCGGGGCGGCGCTCGACCGCGGCGTCGACGGCGAGCTGTTTGAGCATGAGCTCGACCCGGGTGCGGCGCACCCCGCTCTCGGCCTCGACTGCCGGCACACTCATGGGCTCATCCGCGGCCGAGAGGATCGCCAGCACCTTCTCGACCTGGTCGCGCTTGGGAATGGTGGCGGTGGCGAAGTAGTCCCAGACTCCCGAATCAGCAGTCGACGGCAGCAACGCGACAACCGCGCGGTCGATCGCGCGGCCGGCACGACCGACCTGCTGGTAGTAGGACACCGGGGAGGGTGGGGCGCCGACATGCACCACGAAGCCCAGGTCGGGCTTGTCGTAGCCCATGCCGAGGGCCGAGGTCGCCACGAGCGCCTTGACCTCGTTCGCCCGCAGCGCGTCCTCGAGGCGCTCGCGCTCGTCGCCGTTCAGTGCACCGGTGTAGGCGGCCACGCGCATCGTCGAGTCGCTCGGATAGGCGGCCTGCAGCACCGCGGTGAGACGCTCAGCATCGGCCACGGTCAGGGTGTAGATGATCCCGGACCCGGGCAGGGACGGCAGCTGGTCGGCGACCCATGCATACCGCTCGAGCGGATCCATGCCGGGCAGCACCGCCAGGTGCAGGCTCGATCGGGCGAGCGGACCGCGCAGCACGAGGGTGTCGTCGCCGAGTTGCGCGGCCACGTCGTCGACGACGCGTGAGTTCGCGGTCGCGGTCGTTGCCAGCACCGGCGAGGCCGGGTTGAGCCGGCGCAGCACGTCGGCGACGCGGCGATAGTCGGGGCGGAAGTCGTGACCCCAGTCGGACACCGAGTGGGCCTCATCGATCACCACCAGGCCGAGATGCCCGGCCAGAGCATCGAGGACGCGGGCGCCGAACGTCGGATTGGCCAGCCGCTCGGGCGACACCAGCAGCACATCGATCTCGTCGGCGGCGAGGTCTTGCTCGACCTGGCTCCACTGGTCGAGGTTGGAGCTGTTGATCGTGGCAGCGCGCAGCCCCGCCCTCGCGGCGGCGGCCACCTGGTCGCGCATCAGCGACAGCAGCGGCGAGACGACCAGGGTCGGGCCGCGCCCCTGGGCGCGCAGCCACGACGTGGCGATCCAGTAGACGGCCGACTTGCCCCAACCGGTCGCCTGCACGACCAGTACCCGTGCCCCGTCTCGGGTCAGCGCCTCCAGCGCCTCGCCCTGGCCGGGGCGCAGCGCCGCGCCGTCGCCGGCCAGGTGCCGCAGCACCTGCTCGGCTGTCTGCTCGATCGTGGGTGTGGTGACGTCCTCGGCTGTCATGACCCCACCATGCCCGAGGCGGCCGACAGTCCGCGCACGCGCCTGTGGATGAGCCGCGAATGGTCATGACGGGCGGGCAGAACGCGTCACATACACCGCGCTCCACCCACCCCCGACACCCCC
>CAYPQR010000002.1:23816-25965 GCA_964412865.1 uncultured Intrasporangiaceae bacterium | reverse complement strand
ACGGGAGTACGCTCCCGACGGTGCGTGACACCACCGTCCAGTGGCACACGTGGCACTCGCGCACCATCTTTCCCAGAAGCACGGAGGAGTGCCAGATGGTCAGCAGCAGGTCACGCAAGATCGCATCCATCACCACCGTCGGCGGCCTGAGCGTCGCCATGGCTGTCGCCCTCGGCCCGATGGCCAACGCGGCCCCGGAACCGCCCGCCAGCGTCCCCACCGGCCTGACCGCCGGGGCGTTGCCCCAGTCGGCGGTGTTCGGCGGCGACACCGATCCGAACACGCCCGAACAGGTGTCGTTCGTCCTCAAGATGCACGGCATGCAGTCGCTCTCGCACAAGGTCGAGCGCGGCATGAACCGATATCTGACCGTGGACGAATTCGCCGACCGGTATGGCCAGAATTCCCACCGGATCAGGCAACTCACGCACTACCTGCACAAGTTCGGCATCACCACGAAGGTCTACGACAACGGGATCAACGTCTCCGCCAAGGGGACGGCGGGCCAGTTCAACAAGGCGCTGTCGGTCTCCCAGCGCAACTACAAGATCCCGGCGCAACGGAAGAGGCACGGGCATCCTCGAAAGCCCGCGCAGAGGATCCACGTCCCCAACCGCAACCCGCTGCTGCCACGCCACCTGGCGTCGATGGTGACGGCGATCCTCGGACTGTCGAACTATGCGCCGTTCTCGACGCAGGCTGTGCACGTCAAGCCGCAGCTCAAGGCCGCGCAGAAGACCAAGGCCGCCCAGAACTGCATCGACCCCACGGCGACGGCGACGATGTGCAACCTGCCCTCCGACTTCGCGCAGCGATACAAGGTGAACGGCCTCTACCGCCACGGATACGACGGCTCCGGCCAGACGATCGGTATCGTGACACTCGCCGCCTACGACGAAGGATCGGCCGAGACGTTCTGGCAGCAGGCCATGCACCTGCCCAAGACCGGCCGCACCGTCACGGTGCAAAACATCGACGGTGGACCTGGTGCGCCCAGCGACGCGGCGGGCACCGGTGAGACGGACCTCGACGTGCAGCAGTCCGGCGGTGTCGCCCCCGGTGCCGACGTGGTCGTCTATCAGGCGCCCAACTCCGACAACGGATGGATCGACGCGTTCTTCACTGCGGCCAGCCAGAACAAGGCCGACACGATCTCGTCCAGCTGGGGCGAATCGGAGACCATTGTCCGGGCCGCCATCGCGTCCGGCGTGGAGGCGCCCGCCGTTCAGGAAGCCTTCGACGAGGCCTTCCTCGAACTCGCCGCCCAGGGCCAATCGACGTTCCTGTCGGCCGGAGACTCCGGCGCCTACACCGCATCACGCGACCTGGGCTCCACCGACGTCTCCGCGGGAGCCATCTCCGACAGCCCCTACATCACGTCGTCGGGAGGCACCACGCTGCCGTGGTCGGGCACGTTCACCGGTGCCGACGGCAACCCGATCCCGGTCTCGGTGAAGAACGAGCGCGCCTGGGGCTGGGACTACCTGTGGCCGGCCATCGCCGGTATCAACGGCACCACGGAGGCGCAGGCCGCGGTGAAGAACATCGTCGGCGGTGGCGGAGGCTACAGCGTGCTGGAGCGGCGTCCGAGCTATCAGAAGCACATCTCGGGCATCAACCGCTACTCCGCGGTCGAATACCTGACCCCGACCAACTTCCAGAAGGTCTCGCTCAGCAACCGGGGCGGGATCACGGTGCCGACGGCGTGGGACTTCACGGCCGACCCGAAGGTGTCGAGCGGATGGAGCAGGGGCCGGATGCAGCCCGACGTGTCGGCCGACGCCGACCCGGAGACCGGCTATCTGCGGTATGAGCCGTCGGCCGCGGCGGGTGCGCAATGGCAGGCCGGCTGGGGCGGCACCAGCTTCGTGGCTCCGCAGTTCAACGGCAGCACCGCCGTCATCAACGAGGCCGTCGGCCACCGCGTCGGACTGTGGAACCCGGCGCTGTATCGCCTTGCCGAGGGCAGGCATTCGCCGGTGACCCCGCTGTCGAAGGCAGGCACGGACAACGACAACCTGTACTTCACCGGCACACCGGGCACCCGCTACAACCCGGCCACCGGGCTCGGCATCCCGAATCTGTCGCAGTTCGCGTCACAGCTCAAGGGTCACCACCACCGGCGCTGACCCCAGGGTCCCGATCGCTC
>CAYPQR010000002.1:0-23716 GCA_964412865.1 uncultured Intrasporangiaceae bacterium | reverse complement strand
CGTCACAGCTCAAGGGTCACCACCACCGGCGCTGACCCCAGGGTCCCGATCGCTCCGCTACTCGACCAGCCAGTGGCTGGTCGAGTAGCGGGCGGGGCACCGCTCCTCAATGGCTCGTGCCCGGCACCGGCACATTCCTTGCAGCACCGAACCCCTTGACAGATATGTCGATCGACTGCGGCATCGGGTCAGGGCGATAGACGTCATACACCGTCCGGGCATCGTGCGGAGCGACGTGGCCGTTGCCGTTGTTGTGCGTGCCCTTGTAGCACAGACAATGATCCTGGTCGTCTCGGACGGGGTAATAGCGTTGCGAGGTCTCGCGATCGGTGACCGTCATCGCGGTCACTCCCCCGCCCGTGAAGACATGCGGACCGCTGGTCGGCCACAGGGCGTCGAGTGCGAAGGGTTGGTTCGTGCGGTTGTGCACCGTCCACAGCACAGTCAGCAAGCCACCGGCTCCCGGCTCGACTCGGTCGATCGACACCGTTATTCCTGGCCAGTGCGACGAGCGCAACGTCGCCAGGCGGGCCTGTTCGGCCGATGAGGGGGCAGCCGAAAGCGGCTGTCTCGGCGCCGAAGTCGAAGGACCTCGCGAGGTCGCAGCAGTCCCCGCGGCTTCCACTCGGGTTCCGCCCGAGGAGCACCCCGTGAGTGTCACCGACACAGCGAGCATGAGCACGTATGCGGTGCGCGTGGGTCTCACGATCGACCCCGTCCGATCGTGATCGTGACCCGGCGGTTCTTCTGTCGCCCGGCCTTCGTGTCGTTGGTCGCGACCGGATCGGCGGACCCGTGTCCATCGGCGACCCAGCGAATTCCCTGACGGCGCACGAGCTTCTTCAGCCTCACGACGACGGCTCTCGCCCGACGATTCGACAACGGAACGTTGCGGGCGTCGGTGCCCTGGCTGTCCGTGTAACCGTCGACACGCACGCTGCCGGCCCCGGACCTGTCGATTCTCGCGGCGACTCTCTTCAGCACCCGAGCCGCCCGGGAGGTGAGCGCGGCCTTGTCGAACGCGAACAGCACGTCCGACTTCACGTTGACGGTGGTCTGCCCGCCGGTGTGGTCCGCCGTGCTCGATGCGTCCAGCGCGTCCGACTGCTCGCTCAGGGTCTGCACATAGGGCACATTCATCGGGGTGTGGAGACTGGGGTCACCCTTCTCCAGCTGGTATGCGGGCGCGATCGGCACGTCGACCAGGGGCGGTGTCTCGCTCGCCTCGACGTCGACGTGCGTGACGGATCGTGGCGGCGCCGGATACAGGATCGTCGAGACGAACGAGTCGTGTGGCCGGAAATCACGCATGTTGCCGTTCGAGTCCTGGAACCCGGTCTGTGCGACGGAGCCGTCCGACGTCACGGTCAACGGATGATAGGCCTTCATGTGGTCGCCGTCGACGAGCACCAATGCGCCCCACGGTGAACCGTTTTCGAGAGTCGATCGCCCGTTTTCCGAGCTCGTCCAGGAGTCTTGGATATCGGTGGAGGTCTTCCCCACATTGGTGACCCGCAGACGTAGCGCAACGATCTGTTTGCTCACTCGTCCCAACGCCAGCACGTCGATGGTCAGCGGCACGTCGTCAGGGATGAGCGTCGTGGCGATCGCATGACCCGCTGTCGTCGGCATGCTCGACTCCGACGCCTTCGACGTCATGTCGGTGTGGTGCCGACTCGTAGATCGCGCGCCGCCGGTGGTGGCGGACGCTGCGGTGGCATTCTGCGCACCGCCACTGCACGAGGCGACCGACGCCACGATGCCGATTGCCATCACCAGCGATGCCGGCCCCTGGCGTCTCCGCGGCTTCAAGATGCCCGGACCCCTCCACGCCCGTCGCGGCATACGGCCCTCCCGGATCTCGTCGATGCGTCCCCTTGCCATGCACGCGGCCCTGCCGTCGCGCGCTCGACCACCGTGCCCGACCACCCTTGACAAGTTCTTGACGCCCGCACGACCGCCGCGGGACGTCGCGCCGGGTCAGTCAGAGTCTCAGCTCGGCGCGCTCACGCACCGCCATCTGCTCCTCATGGCGTGCGCCGGCACCGCGGAAGGCGGTGATTGCGCGTTCGTAGTTGCTCACGGCGCGAGGGGTGTCTCCGCGCTCGCGGGAGAGGCGGCCGAGCCCGAGCAGTGCCTCCCCCGCCTTGGCCTCCGCCCGATCGGTCTGCGCGGCAGCGAGCGCGTCGTCCAACAGCCGCTCCGCCTCGCTGAAGAGCCCGAGGCCACGGGCCGCGTCGGCGGTGTTGATCATGGCGATGGGCGCCAGGTCGGGGGCGTCGATCTCGTCAGTCAGATCGATCGCATGCCGTCCGATGTCCATGGCCCTCGAGCACAGACCCACCTTCGCGTAGTGGTCGCAGAGGTTGATCGCGGCGATCGCCTGGCCGCGAAGGTCACCCAGCGTGCGATAGACCTCGTAGGAGCGACGCAGGCACTCACGTCGCTCCGCGGCACGACCGAGCCCGTCACAGGCGATCGCCAGATGATTCAGGGCCGTCGCCTCTGCGACATCTGCGGATCCGGCCAGCAGCTCGAGAGATTCGCGGATCGGGCCGATCGCACGGCGATAGCCGTTTACCCGCAGCAATGCCCCGCCCGACGCCGCAGCCGCCACACCCTGCGAATGACGGTCGCCGTCGGCGACGCATCTCGCGGACACCGTGTCGGCGAGAGCCACGAGCTCCTCGGCGTGCGCATACGGGTCGCACAATTTGGCGAGCCACCGCAGACATCCGCTGAGGCGGGGCGACGTCCACGCCCCGACCTCGGCTGCCGACCCTATGGCGCCGGCGATCGCACGGAATTCCGATTCGATCCACCGGCTCGCCTCCTGCCTGGATGCGAACCGGGACGCGGCCGCCTGTGGCCGGCGGCCGGGGCCCGGGGTGAGCACGCAGGCGGCATCTCGCAGGTCGTCGGCATAGCCGCGCACCAACACCTCGAGCGCCTTCCGACGATCGGATTCGTGCTCCTGGCCGAGCAGACACTCCTTCGCGTACTCCCGAACCAAGTCGTGAAATCCGACCCGCCCAGACGACGGCGACGTGACCAGATGCAGATCGGCCAACCGATCGATCGCGTTGACGACCTGGGACTCGCCGTAGGTCGTCATGGCGGCGACCCGATGAATCTCCATGTCGCTGGACGACAGCGCGAGCAGACGGAAGACCCTCGCGGCCACAGGGTCCAGCAGCCGATAGCTGCGCCGGAGGCTGGAGCGGACGGCGAGGTCACCGATGACCAGCTCATCGAGAGTCCTGCCGTGCGCGACGAGCCGCGCCGCCAGGTCGGCGACCGACCATGACGGCCGCGAACGGAGCCGGCCGGCGACGACGTGCAACGCCAGCGGCACCCCTGCGCAGGCATCGAGCACCACTCTCAATGCGCCAGAATCGGCCTCGAGCCTGCGAGCGCCGACCTCCGAGGCCAACATCGCCTCACCGGCCTGGCGGTCAAGGGGCTGCAACTCGACATGACGGGAGCACTCCAGCTCGGGGAGCGCCGACCGAGAGGTGACGACAACGGCGCAACCGGCACGTGCCGGCAGCAGTGGCCGCACCTGCGCCGCATCGCGGGCGTCGTCGAGCACGACCAGCATCCGTCGTGTCGCGAGCATCGAACGGAACAGTGAGGATCGCTCCGATTCCGGAAGATCCGCGAGCTCCTCGCCCGACACCCCCATCGCCCGCAGGAACCCGCCGAGAGCATCGGCCACGTCGACCGATGCGTCCGAAGCTCCTGCGAGGTGGACGAACAGCTGGCCGTCCTCGAAGTGGCCACGCACGAGATCCGCAACATGGACCGCAAGAGCCGTCTTTCCATTGCCCGGAGCCCCGGCGACGACGATGACCGGTGGAGCAGGGGCGTCCGCAGTCAGGTCCTCGCTCATCTGCGCGATCAGGTCGGATCGCCCCGCGAGCCGCGGGAGAGCACGCGGCAGCTGCGCCGGGACACACGGTGCGGTCCGCTGCTGCGCCCCGTCATCGACCCCGCCGTCCAGAAGCGCCGCATGGGCGCGTTGCGTCTCAGCCGACGGCTCGATACCCAACGTGTCGACGAGTTTCCTTCTCAAGTCGCGGAATACCTCGAGCGCCTCATCGGTGCGCCCGGCGGCGTGCAGGGTGTTCATCAAGAGCACCGCAGTCGACTCTCTGACCGGGTGAGCCGAATGCAGTGTCGACACGGCCGCCAGGACGCTCGCCGGGCCGTGACGTCGCAGACGAATCGCGAGTGCCGATTCTTCGGCCGATGCGCGCTGATCGAGCAGGCCGGGCGCGATGCGTTGCGCCAGCACGTCACCGGCCGCGCCGCCGAACGGCTCGCCGCGCCACAACGCGAGCGCCCGGTCATAGAGAGCGTTCGCGACGTCGTCGGAGGCGTCCGCTGCCCGCTCGGCCAGGTCGGTGAACCGCCACAGGTCGACCTGGTGAGGGTCCGCGTCGAGGCGGTATCCGGCTCCCGCGACATGCCCGATCGTCGGAAGGCCGGCCACTCCCAGCGCGGCGCGAATTCGCGAAATATGAGCGTGCAGAAGGGCGGTCGCCGTCGGCGGTGGCGACTCACCCCACACGACATCGACGAGACGCGCGGCGCCGACGACCCGGCCCGGCTCCAGCAGGAGCGCCGCGAGCACGCTGCGCTCCTGAGCCCTGGCCAGCCGGACGACATCGCCGTTCGCCGCGTTCAACTCGATCGGGCCGAGCACCCGATATCGGATCGTCTGCTCATCCATAGTCGTGGACGCCGTCATGTGCACCTGCCCCCTGCGGGTCAAGGGTACGCGCCGAGACGGCGCGTGCGGAGTTTACGGACGACATGGCGGACCTTTGACGATCGCGCCGAGAGCGCCATACGCTGACGTCTGCGCCCGCCCGGAGCAATGGCGGCGCACGGGGCGGTGAACACGATGGTGCAATGCCGGATACGGCGCGGTGGCACGCCGCCCGAGTCGACCCGGGAGCGCCGCCGATGAGTGCACGACACGCCGTGGTCGTCGGCGCGGGCATCGGCGGGCTCTGCACGGCCGTCGGCCTGCGGAAGTCCGGCTGGTCGGTCACTGTGCTCGAACGCTGGCCCGAAGTCGTCGGCGTCGGTGCCGCGCTCGGCCTCTGGCCCGAAGGGCAGGAGGCGTTGCGGCTCATCGGTCTGGGCGACGGCTTCGATCGCTATGCGGTCGCGCCCGCCTCGGCGGCGCTGTATGACGTGAGCGGCCGCGAGCTGGTGCACCTCGACCCGCACCACAAGCGCATCCCGGACGTGCGCCTCATCAGCAGAGTCACCCTGATGAAGCTCCTGGTGGAGGCCGCGGACGGGATCGAGATCCGCACCGGAGTCGACGCCGACCGGGCGCTCCTCGAGGCAGAGCACCCCGACGTCGTGATCGGAGCCGACGGACTGCGCAGCGCCGTGCGCACCGCATACTTCGGGACCGCCACCCGGCCCCGGTACACCGGAATGGCCGCCTGGCGCGGCAGCGTCGACTTCGAAGCGCCATTGATGGGCGAGACCTGGGGCAACGGAATGCTTTTCGGTCACACGCCGATCGAGCCCGGTCGCACCAACTTCTATGCCGCGCTGCCCTCGCCGGAGCGCGAACCGGTCACGTTCTCGCACGTGCAGGGCGTCATGGCGCACTGGCGCCCACCCGTCCCGGAGATCCTGGATCGTGCGCAGCCCGACGACATCTTCCGCAACCTCATCTATGACCTCCATCCGGCCCTCAGGTCGTATGTCGCCGGCCCCGTGGCGCTGCTCGGCGACGCCGCGCACGCCATGGCCCCGAACCTGGGGCGGGGCGCCTGCGAGGCGATCCTCGACGCGGCCGCGCTCGTCAGGCATCTGGCCGGCCCGAGCGTGCCGGACGCGCTGCAGGCCTACGACCGTGAGCGCCGGCGGCCCTCGCAACGCATCGCCCGGCGATCGCACCAGGCCATGACGGTCGCGTGCACGCGGCGCCTCGCACGCCCGCGTGATGCTGTGATCCGACTGGCCGGGCGCCTGGTCTCCTGAACGACCGGCGTCCTGAACCACGCGCCGGACGTCCACGACGTCACGGCACCTTCATCGGCGCCGGGATTGGCCGCGGTCGCCCACGCCGACTACCGTGGTCTCATGAGCGATGCGTTCGGCGGCCTCGACGCAGCGGCGGAGAAGCAACGATCTCATCCTCTCGGTGATCTTCGCCGCGCGTCGGCCAGGACGATGCAGGTCCAGAGCCTCAGCCTCCAGGAGGCGGCCGGCAATCTGCTGGAGAAGGCGTATGCGGCGCTGCGTCACGGCGACGAGGAACGCTGGCACGGGTACGCCCGCAAGGCGGCGGCGTTGCCGTGGGACGAGCACGAGGACGTGCATCCCGCGACCATGGAAGTGCACATGGTCCTGTACAGCGAGATGTCCGACGCGGTCGAGAATGGCGCGGACGACGCCTGGCTGACGGCGGCCGGCGAGAGCCTCGACGTGCTCGACGACGCCGCGGCCGACGCACTTCGGGCCGCACTGAGTTCGATCGAGCGGGAATACCGGCTGCCACAGCACGAGGTGCGGCGCGTCCACGACCTGATCGCCGGTCGCGCGGCGGATGACGACGACATGCGTTTCGGCCTGACCGCGGCCAGCAGTGTCGACGACGTCGTCGCCGTGATCGAGCCGATGATGCGCGCGCTGGTCGCCTACAACACTGCTATGCACCACCCGGCCTGAGTGCCGTTCCGCTCACAGCAGATCGCTCACCGCGCGGCGCGATCCCGCCGTAGGCTTCCGGTATGAGCAGTGTCGTCCCGTTCCCCACGCAGCGTGCCCGCAAGGCGCTGCCCGAACCGCTGTGGCGCGAGGCCGTCGGCGAGACCCTGCGCGATGCGCGTGGCGATCGCGCCGAGCGCATCGCCGACGTGGCGGCACGCGCCGGCGTCGCACCGCAATACCTCTCGGAGATCGAGCGGGGCCGCAAGGATCCGTCGTCGGAGGTGCTCGCCGCGGTCGCGGGGGCGCTCGACCTGACCGTCCGCGAGGTCAGCTCGCGGGCGAGCAGCCGTATGGCGCACGGACCGGTCCTCCTCGCCGCCTGACCCCCGTCCGGCCGTCGGCTCAGGCCGCGAGCGCCGGCCGGTTCTGGACGATGTCGTCGACCACGCCATACCGCTGGGCATCCTGCGCGGTCAGGATCAGTTCGCGCTCGGTGTCCTCGCGGATCTGGGCGTCGGTCTTGCCGGTGTGCTGCGCCAGGATCTGCTCGAGCATGGCCCGCACCCGCGCGATCTCGTCGGCCTCGACGATGAGGTCCGGCACGGCGCCGCGCCCCTCGCCGGTCGGCGCGTCGATGACGACCCGCCCGTGCGGCAGGATCGCCCGGTGACCGCGCTCACCGCCGGCGAGCAGCACCGCTGCGGTCGATGCCGCCTGCCCCACGCAGGTGGTGTGCACCTGCGGGCGCACGAACTGGAACGTGTCATAGATCGCCAGCATCGCGGGGATCGAGCCGCCCGGCGAGTTGATGTAGAGCTGCACCGGCTGGTCGGGCGCCTCCGATTCCAGGTGGATCAGCTGGGCGATGACCGCGTTGGCGACGCCGTCGTCGATCGGCGTGCCGAGATAGATCACCCGGTCGGCCAGCAGCCGGCTGTAGATGTCGACCGTGCGCTCGCCCTGGTTGGTGCGCGTCGTGACGTAGGGGATCGTGTAGCTGCTCATGCGGGTCTCCTGCAGGTTTTCGGGTGACGACGCCGGCAGGCGTTCGCCTCGTGTCGTTGCGGGATGCGTGCCGGCCGATGCCGGGCGCTCACGCGGGCCGGCCGGTGAGGCCGACGGGGCGCTTGGTGATCGGGATGATCTCGTCGATGCGATCGACGATGTGGTCGACGAAGCCGTAGTCGAGCGCGGCCTGCGCGTCATACCACCGGTCGCGCGACGAGTCGCGGCGCACGGTCTCGATGTCCTGGCCGGTGTCCTCCGCCACGATTCCGAGCACCGTGTCACGGGTCTGCCGCAGATCGTCCGCCTGGATCGCGATGTCCATGGCGCTGCCGCCGATCCCGGATGAGCCCTGGTGCAGCAACACCTTCGAGTGCCGCAGGAGGTAGCGCTTGCCCTTCGTGCCGGCGCTCAGCAGGAACTGGCCGGCGCTGTATGCCATGCCGGCCCCGACGGTGACGACGTCGCAGGGGACGGCGCGCATACAGTCGCGGATCGCGAGCATGCCGGGCACGGAACCGCCTGGGGAGTTGATCAGCAGGCGGATGTCGGTGTCCGGATCCTGGGCGGCCAGCAGGATGAGACCGCTGATGATGCGGTTGCTGTTCCACTCCTCCAGCGCCTCGCCGAGCAGCAGAGTGCGCTGCTCGAACAGGCGCCGATACATCTCCTCGTCGAGGGCCGCCCCCGGACGGGTCGTGTTTTCGCTCATGTGTCGACCCTGCACCTCGGCCGGCCCCGGGCGGCCCTGACGCTGCCCACGGCGGATCTGCTGCCGGCAGCGCGACGGTCCGCGGGCCCGGCGACGCGGGGTTCGGCGACACCGGGTTCATGGGCCCGTTCGCGCAGTGTCACCCTGGAAGTCCTTGTCGACACGGCGTAGGGATTGATACTCGTGACCGACCGGCCGCCCTCGAGCGCGCGGCGCAGACCGCACAGCGCGTGGGGCAAGGTCGTGTTGACCCTCGTGATCGTGGCGATCGCGGTGGGTTCGGGCGCGCTGGCGCTGCTGGTGACGCCGATGCAATCCGTCAGCGCGGCAGGCCAGACCGTGCAGGTCGGCACGGCGAGCCCGTCGTGGGACCTGTCCGGCCCGGGCGAGCTCGACCTCTTCGGCCAGCAGATCCCGACCTCGATCGACTTCGTGGGCCCGGTGCGGCCACGGCTCGAGCTGACCCACATCACACTCACGGAGCAGCTCGGCCAGTTCGTGAAGGACGGCCTCGACACCGCCGGCCAGCGGCTCACCGATGCTCTCGTCAGCGGATGGAAGCGATATTTCGTCTGGCAGGTCGTGATCACCGCGGCAATCGCCGTGGTGCTCTTCGGCGCGCTGGCGGGCTGGCTGCGATGGTCCCCCAAGGCGACCGCCCTGCTGCTGGTGCTCGGCCTCCTACTCACCCAGGCGTTCAATCTCGGCGCCATCATGGTCACGGCCTATACCGCCCCGGAGCGCATGCGCACGGTGAACTCGCTGCAGCAGTTCGTCGGAGGGGTGCCGCCGCCCGCAGTGACCCAGGACGCGACGGGGTCGCGCGACTCGATCAAGCGCGTGGTCGTCGTGGGCGACTCGACGGCTGCCGGTGAGGGCAACCGCCTGGTGGCGCACCCGAGCATCGAGGACAAGCTGTGCAATCGCAGCCGCGACGCCTTCGCCCCCGACCTCGCGGCAAGCAATGGATGGAAGGTCACCAACGTCGCGTGCTCGGGGGCGACGATCCGCAACGGCCTGCTCGGCCCCCAGGAGGTGGCCGGTCGCTCGATCAAGCCGCAGCTGAAGAACCCCGCCGTCGCCAAGGCCGACCTGGTCGTCGTCAGCATCGGTGCCAACGACGTGCACTGGAACGTGCTGCTGGCGATGTGCGCCCTGACGCTCGACTGCTCCAACTCTGCGCAGCAGGCGTTCCTGCAGCAGCAACTGGCGGGGTTCAGCCGCGACCTGCTGCAACTGTTCTCCCAGCTCCAGCTGCTGCCGAACCACCCGACCGTAGTGGTCAACCAGTACTACAACCCGTTCCCCGGCAGCGTCGACTGCCTGAAGTCGCACGGCCTGACCGAGGCGAAGAAGCGCTCGCTGGAGCACCAGTTGACGGCCCTCAACACCGTGCTCGCAAAGGGAGCAACCGCCGCCGGATTCCGCACGGCAACACCGAACTTCGTCGATCATGGAGTCTGCGCACCACAGCCGTATGTGCAGGGGCTGAACGCCAAGGCGCCGTTCCACCCGACCGCCAGCGGGCAACTCGCGATCGCGCTCGCGATCGAGAACGCGCTGCACCTTCGCGGCACCCCTGGTCAGGCGCCCACCCCAGACCCCGGTCCGTCCAGCCCGGAACCGACGACCTCCGAAAGGCCATGACATGAGCGACAATGCACAGCTGGTCGGCCGCATCCTCGACGAGCACGGCCGCACGTATGCGCAGGAGGCCGGCATCACCGTGCGCGACAAGCCGGCGCCGCTCTTCCAGGTGCTGATGCTCACCATGCTCTGCTCGGCGCCGATCGGCGCGAGCGTGGCCGCCCGCTCCACCCACGAGCTGAAGGCGGCCGGCTGGACGACGGTCGACCATCTGCTCGACTCGACCTGGCAGCAGCGGGTCGACGCCCTCGGACGCGGCGGTTATCGCCGGCTCGACGAGAGCACGGCTCGGTATCTGGAGGAGGCGGCCGGCCTCGCCAAGCGTGAATACGGCGGAGATCTGCGGCGCCTTCGCACGGCCGCCGATCGGGACCCACGGCGGATCCGCGAGCTCCTGCGCGCGTTTCCGCGGGTCGGGCCGACGGGTGCCGACATCTTCTGTCGTGAGGTCCAAGGGATCTGGCCGGAGCTGCGCCCGTCCATGGACCGCCATGTCCTGAGCGGTGCCCGGCGCGCCGGCCTGCCGACCGACACCGCGAAGCTCGCCGCGCTCGTCGACGGGGAGCAGCTGCCCCGCTTCTGCGACGCGCTCGTGCGGGTGGACCTCGCGGGCTGACCCGCCACCGCGTCGCGCGATGTGCCGGCAGATCCGCACGGTATGGCGTGACGAACCGTCAACACCGAGCCGGCGCCTTGCGAGTGTTGACGGTCTGGTGCGCTATACCGCGACACTCGGCAGTCGGGCCACGTCCCAGACACAGCGGAAGCCGGCATTGGCCGACGAGGCATCCTCGCCGTTGGCCGACCGGGCCGCGACTCGATAGCGGTTGCAGTAGGACTCGTGGCACAGGTAGGAACCGCCCTTGATGACCCGGCCACCGCGCCACCGGTCGGCACACCACTCCCAGACGTTGCCCACGGTGTTGAACAGCCCGAACCCGTTGGGGGCGAACGCCCTGGCGGGAGCAGTCGTGAGATAGCCGTCGTCGAGCGTGTTGTGGCCGGGGAAGCTGCCGTGCCAGATGTTGCACCGGTGCTCGCCGGCCGGCATCAGGTCGTCACCCCACGGATACCGCGCTCCGGTGAGACCGCCGCGCGCCGCATACTCCCACTCCGCCTCTGTCGGCAGCCGGCCACCGGCCCACGCGCAGTATGCCGTGGCATCGGCCCATGACACGTGCACCACCGGGTGGTCGGCACGCCCGGTCAGGTCGCTGCCGGGACCCTCCGGCGCGCTCCAGGTGGCGCCTCGCACCGCACACCACCACGGGGCCGACGCCGGCCGCGGCGCGCCGGCCGCGACCACCGCCGGGAGCGCCAGCTGGAAGACGTGCGACCAGCCGTATCGCTCGGCGTCCGTGCGGTATCCGGTATCGGCGATGAACTGCGCGAACCGGTCGTTGGTCACCGTCGATGCACCGATCATGAATGGGCCGACCTCGACCTGGCGGGCGGGGCCCTCCTCGTCCTCGGCCGGGCCGAGCCCCTCATCGCTGCCCATCAGGAACCGGCCGCCCGGCAGTCGCACCGCGTCCGCGCGGTCGTCTCCTGCGGCGCGCGGCACGGGATGGTGCTCTCTGCGGCCGTCATCCCGGGGTTCGGATCCTCGCCCGGGCGAGCAACAGGGCGAGTTCACAGCTGCGCCAGCTCGTCGGCGATGCGGTGCAGCGCCGCCGTCGGTATCACGCCGACAGCGACACCGGCGATGTCGATCAGACCCAAGTCCATGACCTCCTCGGGCAGGGGGCCGTCGACGAGATCGCCCAGATGTCGCCGCAATACATCCATGGCACCAGGATCGGCCATCAGGTCGCGCACGGGTGTCGTGACATCGAGTCGGGCCTCGGGGAAGTCGCTCGCGCGCAGCGGCCGCATCCGGGACACCTCGACCTGCTCCGCCTGGGCGCGACACAAGAGGTGCTCGGCCGTCACCGGGCCGGACTCCGGCAGCCCGATCCGCTCGAACTGCTCCGGCGGAGCGTCGGACTCGATCATGAGGTCACGCATCAGAGTCGCCATCCGCAGCTCGAGGTCGTCGTCGATCACCGGATGCTCTTGCAACGGATCCTGCTCCAGGTCGAACAACATCGTGCCGAACGCATACGGATCGGTGTATGCAGTGCCCGGAAGCCGAAGCACCGGCACGCCCTTCGTGAAACTGAAGGGGCCGGCGAGCTCGGCGCCCCGCAGCACCTCGACCGGCATCCGGCCGCGCATCAGGGTCGGCATGAGGGTGTATTCGGTCAGCGGCTGATTGCCCGGTGCGGCCGGCGCCCGCATGTAGACGTGCCGTCCGTCCGTCACGTTGACGTGCCCGCCGAAGATCCCGAACAACCCTGCCTCACGCAGCGGCCGGTCATGGGAGATCGTCCGTGTCAGGGGTTTTCCCTGCATCCGCTCAGTGGGCTCGAGGCCGAAGAAGTCGAGCAGCGTCGGCCCGAGGTCGATGGTCTGCACCAGCGACGTGCGACGCTCACCGGCGACGCGGCACCGCGGATCCCACACGAACAGCGGCAGGTGGATCGTCTCGTCATAGAACGGCGGCGCGTTCTTGCCCCACCAGTCGTGCTCGCCGAGCAGGAATCCATGGTCGGTGCAGACGATGAGCATCGTGTCATCCCACAAATCGTGCTCGTCCAGGGCGGCCAGCACACGACCGAGGCTGTGATCGCACATGGTCAACAGCGCTGCATACAGAGAACGCACGTGCTGCACGGTCTCTGCCGGCTCGCTGACCCGCACATAGTCGGGCCAGTCGAGCTCCGGTCCGTCGTAATCGGTTTCGTAGAGCTTGCGGTAGTCGTCGTAGGTGAAGAACGGTTCGTGCGGGTCGAACGTCTCGATCTGCAGGAACCAGTTGTCCTCGGCCGCGTTGGTGTGGATGAAGTGCAGACCCGCATCGAAGGTCAACGTCTGGGGATGCTCGGCCTCCGTGGCCATGTAGCGGCGATTGACTCGGTCCTGGCGTCGCAGTTCCGCATTCGTGACGCTGGGCGTCATGTCGTCCGGAGCGGGAGGGTCGGCGACGTGGCCCTTCCACTCGTCACCCTCCTGCCCTCGGGCGAACTCGAACGTGCGGAACCGCGGATGGTAGGTCGCCCCGCCGTCGGCCCAGTAGTGCTGATGATCGGTCACCAGGTGGGTGTAGACCCCGGCCTCCGTGAGCATCTGGGGCACCGAATCGTCGAACGGCTCCAGCGGCCCCCACGCACGGTGCAGGAAGTTGTATCTGCCGGTGTGCATCTCGCGGCGGGCCGGCATGCACGGCATCGACCCGCCATAGGCGTTGTCGAAGGTGGCACTGTGCCGCGCGAGCTGCTCGAAGTGAGGCGCCTGCACCTGGTCGGCGCCGTAAGGGGGCAGGAACCGGCGGTTCAGCGTGTCGAACATGACGATGATCGCGCGCATCTCAGCGGACCTCTCTGATGCGGGTGACGGACCAGGCGCCGAGCGCCATGATCACGGCGCTGGCGGCATACAGGACGCGGTAGTTGTCTCCGGTCAGCCCGAGCACGACCACGCCGACTCCCGGCGCGATCGGCAGATGCTGGGCGGCGTTGATGATGCCGAGGTCGCGCGCCCTGGTGCGTGCGCTCGGCAGCACATCTGTGGTGAGTGCCTGATCGACCGACAGGAAGGCTCCGTAACCCGTGCCGAGCAGCGCCGCGGCCAGCATGGCCGTCGTCCACGTCGGCGACACGACCAGCACGAGGGCGGCGGCCACCTGCAGCGCACCGCCGGTCAACACGAGAGGTTTGCGGCGCATCGCCCGGTCGGAGATCACGCCGGCCGCGTAGGTCGAGACGACCGAGAACACGAGATAGACCAGAGTCAGCGTGAGCACGGCCGCATCGGCATCGGGGCGATTCAGCACGTCGCTCACGTAATAGAGCAGATATGTCGTGCCGACCAGATTCCCGGAGTTGATGAGCACCCGGGTGGACATCGCCCAGTAGTAGTCGTGCACGCCGACGCCGTGCGGTGGGGTGAGGTTCTGCAGCAACGAGCCCACCACGCCGGTGCCCGGCCGCTGCGGCGGCTCCCTCTGGGACAGCAGGAACGGCAGGCATACGACCAGCGCCGCCACGCCGATCACCAGCCAGGCGGTGGGCACGTCGGTGACGATCTCGGTCACGACGATCATTCCGCCGGCCAGGGCCACCACCTGCGGCACTCCGAAGGCGGCCGAGGCCCGACCGCGCTGCGCCACCGGGACCTGGTCGGCGATCATGGCGCTGAGCGCGACCAGCACGCAGGCCTCTCCGATCGAGATCAGCACCAGCAGCACGCAGATCAGGGGCACCGAGCTGGACGCGCCCGCGGCGACGAAACAGACCGATGAGAGCACGAAACCGCCGAGCGCCCATACGCGGCGCCGGCCCCACGGGAGCCGCGTGCGGTCGCACAGGTAGCCCACCAGCGGCACGGACAGCACGATCGTCACCATCATGACGGCCTGGAAAAGACTGACCAGCTCGACCTTCTCGTGCGGCCGGAGGCTCTTGGCCAGCTGCGCGAGCATGACCTGGCCGGGGAGCATGATCAGCAGCCAGAAGCCGAGCCACGCGAAGGCATAGAGCGCCAGCCACATCCGGGTGACCGGACGAAGGGGCTCGCCATCCCTGCCGGCGTCCGGGCGGGCGCAGTCTCCCGCGTCTGTGTCTGTCGTCACATCCCGCAGCGTACGTGGATCGGCAGCAAAGTTGAACGGATGACCATGAAATTTCCCGGCCACTGGCGCCTGACAACCGCTGTCTTCGTATGTATCATTTGATACATGTATGAGGTGGAGCGCCAGATCAAGGCCGACCCCGGCCGCGTGTGGGCGTTCGTCAGCGATGTCGTGCACTGGGGTGACCTGCTCCCGACGATGCAGCGCGTCGAACGGATCGACGGCGCCGGGCCCATCACGGTCGGAAGCAGATTCCGCGTGGTGCAGCCGGGTCTGCCCAATTCGACCTACGAGATCACCCACTGGGATCCGGAGCGCGGATTCACCTGGGCGGCAAGGTCGCCCGGCATCCACACCACCGCGTCGCATTGGCTGACCAAGACCGACGACGGCACTCACCTGCTGCTCGGCCTGCACTGGTCGGGGCCGCTCGCCGGGATGACCCGTCGCCTGCTCGGCGGCAGGGTCGAGGGCATGATCGCCCAGGAGGCCGACACGTTCGTCGAACTGGCGCAGGGGTGAACGAGCCTTCGCCGCGGGAGGTCCTGCTCGACAAGATCCTCGAATGGTTCGCCGCCAACGGCGTGCTCGACACCAGCATGCGCACCCTTGCCGCCGGGGTGGGCACCAGCAACCGAATGCTCAACTACCACTTCGGATCTCGTGAAGAGTTGCTTGCCGCCGTCGTCGCCCGCGTGTGTGACGGGGAGCGGGAGACACTCGCCGGGCTGCTCGCGTCGCATACGGAGCCCCTCGAAGCCGGCCGGCGCTATTGGGAGCACGTCGCCGACGTCGCCCAGGTGTTCGCACCCCTCTTCTACGAGCTGGCCTCGCACGCGATGTACGGCAAGGCCTACGCCGACGAGTTGCGGCGCGTCCTGACCGACGCCTGGCTCGACGGGTTCACCGAGGGGTTTTCTCGGCTGACGGACCGGGACCACGCCCAGCGACTCGCCCGACTGTCGCTGGCCATGGGCCGCGGTGTGCTCTTCGAGATCGCCCTCACCGGCGACCGTTCCGCCGGCGACCAGGCGATCGACGACTTCGTCGACATGGTCCGGCAGTGCCTCTCGGCGAAGGGGGCATCCGGGACCGACGACGGCGGAGGACGCGACGTGCCATGGTGAGGACGTGACGATCTTCAGCTCCAAACCGACCCTCCGCGGCCGCCTGGTGACGTTGCGCCCCATCACCGCCGCAGACGCCGACACGATCGATCGGATCATCCGCGAAGACTTCTCCGTCGCCAAACTCACCGGGTCCGTGCACTCCCACGACGAGAATCCGAACGACGTGCCGCTCGAGACGATGCGCGAGATCTACGGCCGGTGGGCCGTCGCGGACGACCGGCTGGTGCTGGCGGTCGTGGACAACCGCAGCGGCGACACCGTCGGGGAGGCAGTGTTGAACGACTGGGACGAGGGCAACCGCTCCTGCGGATTCCGCACCCTGCTCGGCCCCGCCGGAAGGGACCGCGGCCTCGGCACCGAGGCGACCCGGCTGATCGTCGACTACGCACTGCACACGCTGGGCCTGCACCGCATCTCGCTCGAGGTGTACGACTTCAATCCCCGAGCGCGCCACGTCTACGAAAAGGTCGGTTTCGTGCACGAGGGCACCGGCCGCGACGCGCTCCTCTTCGACGGCGAGTGGATCGACGTGCACTACATGGCCATCCTCGCCGAGTGACGCACTGTGCCCAGGTGACGAGGTGACTCGGTGAGGTCCTCCGCACGGCCGGTCACGCGATGGCCTCCCGTCGCCGTGGCATGCGCCTCGCCGCACACCCCGCCGACTGGACCACCTAATGCTCGAGTGGACCACATAGATGTACGCCACTCGAGCATTAGGTGGTCCACTCGGCGGAGGACAGCGGGCCCGTGTGCCCCTGGACGGCTGAGCCGGTCGGACCTAGGCTCAGCACAAGGAGAGCCATGACCGGAGCATCCCAGCCCACGTTGATCACATCGGTGATCAAGGCCCTCAGCCTGCTCGACGCGATCAGCCTCGAGCACGGCCCGACCCCGGCCAAACGCCTGGCCCGCCTCACCGGCCTGCCGCTCGCGACGACCTACCATCTGCTGCGCACCCTGCTCCACGAGGGATACGTCGAGAAACACGACGGCGGCTATGTGCTCGGGCCGCTCGTCTCGACCCTGGCGCAGCGCCGGCAACAGGCCGGCGCCGGCACCCGCTCGCATGCCGTGCTCCGCAGCCTGCACGACGAGGCACACGCCGCGGCCTACCTCGCCACACTCGACGACGGCCAAGTGCATCTGCTCGACGTCGTGGACAGCCCGAAGGCGCCCCGCACTCAGATGTGGGTCGGCTTCGACGAAGCGGCGCATGCCACGGCGATCGGCAAGGCCATGCTCGCGTCGCTCCCCGAGAGCGACCGGCGCGACTATCTCGCGTCCCACCCGCTCGTCGATCTCACCTGGGCGACGGTGACCAGCAGACGCGTCCTGCTGCAGCAGCTGCAGAACCATCCGGGTGTCGCCACCGACGAGCAGGAGTATGCCGTGGGCGTCGCCTGCCTGGCCGTGCCGGTGCCGACCACCTCGATCGTCGCCGCCGTCGCGGTGTCGGTGCCGGCCGAGCACCGCGGTCGCCTGCGCGACTGCGAACCGTCGCTGCGCAGAGCCGCCGACGCGATCGCGCTCGAATACCAGACCCGCAGCGCCTGACCGGCGCCGATTTTGTCACCAACTGAAATCTTGCTGCCGGCCGTCGCGCGGCCACGGGGCAATCTGGAGGTGTCAGTTCTGTTCCCGATCAAGGGGTGCTCCCATGGCGAGCGATCTGTCCTCCGTCACCGACCCCGGCCGGCTCGACGACGAGATCCGCACAAAACTGTTCACGACCATGGTGCGCAGTCGCACCTTCGAGGAGGCGATCCTGCGCGAATACCACGCGGACAAGGGCCCTGGCTTCGACATCGGCAAGGGCGAGATCCCCGGTGAGATGCACCTGTCCGCCGGGCAGGAGCCGGTGGCCGCGGGTGTATGTGCGCATCTGCGACCCGACGATGCGGTCACGGCACCGCACCGCCCGCACCACTTCGCGGTCGCGCACGGCGTCGACCTGAAGAAGATGACCGCCGAGATCTTCGGCCGCGTCGACGGACTCGGCAAGGGCCGCGGCGGCCACATGCACCTGTTCGACCCCTCCGTCCACTTCTCCTGCTCCGGCATCGTCGCCGAGGGATACCCCGCAGCGGCAGGTATGGCGTTCGCGTTCTCCCGGCGCGGAAGCGACGCGATCGCCGTTGCCGTGGCGGGTGAGGGCGCCGCGAACTCCGGAGCGTTCCACGAAGCCGTCAACCTCGCCGCACTGTGGAAGCTGCCCGTCGTGTTCGTCATCGAGGACAACGACTGGGGCATCTCGGTGCCGCGGTCGGCGTCCACGCCGGTTGATTCGAACGCCGATCGCGCTGTGGCATACGGCATTCCGGGTCTTCGGGTGGAGGACAACCACGTCGACGCGGTCTACGAGGCAGCGGGTGACGCGGTCGCCAGAGCCCGTGCCGGCCAGGGGCCGAGCCTGCTCGAGGTGCACACCCTGCGCCTGTGGGGGCACTTCGAGGGTGACGCGCAGGGCTACCGCCCCGACCTCGACAAGGTGCCCGATCTCGACCCGATCCCGCGATACGAGGCAGCGCTCAGGGACGGCGGCGTCCTCGACGACGTCACCATCGGCCAGATCCGCTCGGACGCGTCGCGCGAGGTGGAGGCCGCGATCGAATTCGCCAAGGCCAGCGCCAAACCCGACCCGTCCACCGTCCTCGACTACGTCTTCGCGTGAAGGAGCAGCACATGTCTGTCACAGATCAGGCCGCGGCGCCGGTGCGCCGGATCAACACGTCCAAGGCGATGGTCGAGGCGATCGCCGCGGAGATGGAAGCCGATCCGGAGGTCTTCTATCTCGGTGAGGATGTCGGAGCCTACGGCGGCATCTTCGGCAGCACCGGAGGCCTGCTCGACCGGTTCGGCCCGAGCCGCGTCATCGACACCCCGATCTCGGAGACGGGGTTCATCGGGCTGGCGATCGGCGCGGCCACCGAGGGTATGCGGCCCATCGTGGAGCTGATGTTCAGCGACTTCATGGGCGTGTGCCTGGACCAGATGTACAACCACATGGCCAAGATCCACTTCGAGTCGGGCGGCAACGTCAAGGTGCCGATGGTGGTCACGATGGCCGTCGGCGGCGGCTATTCGGACGGCGCGCAGCATTCCCAGTGCCTGTGGGGCACGTTCGCCCACCTGCCCGGGATGAAGGTCGTCGCCCCGTCCACGCCGGCGGATGCCAAGGGGCTCATGACCGCGGCGATCCGCGACGACTCGCCGGTGATCTACATGTTCCACAAGGGAGTGATGGGCCTGCCGTGGATGGCCAAGAACCGCAGGTCGATCGGGCAGGTGCCCGAAGGTGAGCACGTCGTCGAGATCGGCAGGGCGGCTGTCGCGCGCGAAGGCACCGACGCGACGATCGTGACCATCTCGCTCTCCGTGCACCACGCGCTGGACGTCGCCGAAAAGTTGGCGGGCGAGGGGATCTCGGTCGAGGTGCTCGATCTGCGATCGTTGGTGCCCCTCGACCGGGAGGCCATCGTCGCATCGGTGCGCAAGACCGGCCGGCTGGTCGTCGTCGACGAGGACTACCTGTCATACGGCCTCTCCGGCGAGGTCATCGCGACCGTGACCGACCAGGACCCGGGCATGTTCGCGGTGCCGCCGGTGCGCGTCGCGGTGCCGGACATCCCCATCCCCTACGCACACGATCTCGAGTATGCAGCGCTGCCACGACCGGACCGCATCGAAGCCGCAGTCCGGCAGGTGATGCGATGACCGACGTCGTCTTCCCGCCGATGAGCAACGACCATCCGGACGCCACCGGGGTGGTCGCCACCTGGTATGTCGAGGACGGCGAGCGGGTGGCGGCCGACCAGCTCATCGCCGAAGTGCAATTGGACAAGGTCGATCTGGAGGTGCTGGCGCCGCACGACGGCACGGTGCATCTTGCGGTCGAGGAGGGCGCGGAGGTCGCTCAGGGCGCACAGATCGCCACGGTGAGCTGACCGTCGCGTCAGAGGAGCACGGTCGTAGACACGTCGATCGAGCGCATTGGCGCACGTGTTCAACTCACTGTCGGGAAACCATAGACAAAGTGGGCGAGTTGCTGCCGTCGAGCGTGCGTGTCAGGTCGAGTCAGCGGAGCACGCCGGCGCTCGGAGAATCGCCGAGCCTGTCGATCTCCTTCTGGGTTCCCCAGAATTTGACAACGATTTCGCGTGGGGTCTCCTTGGTGCACAAGCTGACGACGATATAGAGCAGGCCCGCGAAGATCAGGGCCGTGACGACCGGCTGGAACCAGAGCCCAAGCTCGGGGAGCCATTCCTCACCCACGAGATACCAGATGAAGCCTCCCAGCATGGCTGACAGTGCACCGGCGGAATTGCCTCGATGCCAGTAGAGCCCGCCGATCAAAGGAATAAAGAACGTCGCTCCCAAGCCGGAGATCGCGAAGATGACGATGAGCTCCAGAGCTGAGGGTGGCTTCAGCGCGAGGATCAGCACTATCACGCCGACGATGAGGCTGACCACCATGCTCATCTTGGCCCGTCGTCCGTCATCCATCGGCCGGCTGAACAGGCTGTTGTAGACATCGCGCACGACGGTTCCACTCACGATCAGCAGCATCGACGAAACAGTCGACATGATCGCCGCCAGCGGCGCCGCGAAGAGGGCTCCGCCGACGGGACCGGACAGTGTCGTCGAGATCAGGTTCGGGATCGCCAGGTCGGTGTCGCTCAGCTTCCCGTCGACCAGCCGTGCGGTGACGCCCATCACTGAGAAGCCCAGTGAGAAGACAGCCATCACGACCGGACTCCAGATCATGGTTCGGTGTGCGGTCTTCGTGTCCTTGTAGGACATGGCCCGGATGGCGGTGTGGGGCATCGAGACGATGAGCAACCCGAAGATGATGGCGTTGGTGATGAACATGCCCACGGTCGCGTCATATCCGCCCGGAAGCGTGACGAGATCGGGGTAATTCATCGCGAACTCGTGGTCCAGTGGAGTGGCGGTTCCCAGGTAGACGAAGACGGCGAACCACAGCGCGATGCTCCCGACGAACATGATGATGCCCTGGAACGTGTCGTTCACCGAGGCTCCCATGAACCCCCCGAAGGCGGTATACAGTGCGACGAGCCCCGCGAACACGATGACAATCGTGGAATAGGGCACTCCGGTGACCGTGTGCAGGATGTGCGCTCCACCGGCATACTGCGCGACCATGTAGGCGCCCAGGAAGATGACGATGCCGATCGCTGCGAGCCCGATCACCGGCTTGCTCTGGTATCGCTCCTTGAAGAAGTCGATGAAGGTGTAGAAGTTCAGCTTCCTGGACAAGATGGCGTATTTCTTGCCGAGCAGACCGACCGTCAGCAGCGCGGTAGGGGTCTGGAAGAGGCCCATGAGCACCCATGACAATCCGTCGCTGTATGCCAGCCCGGGGCCGCCGATGAAGGTTCCGGCACTCGCCGCAGACGCCAGGATCGTGAAGATGAGGATCAGCGGACCGAGTCGGCGGCCACCGACGTAGTAGTTCTCGGACTTTCCCCCGGCTGCGGACCGCCGCTGGTCGAGGGCCGCCCAGACCCCTATGCCGGCAACGAGGAGGAGGTAGACGGCGATGGGCACCAGTTGGGAGTAGTTGATCATCACAGATCACCCGCATTCTCGCCCGGGTCGGCCTCCAAGGAGTAGTCCTTGTAGAAGAACCGGACCAGGAAGTAGGGAAGGATGCACATGATGCCGGTCGCAACTCCTGCGGACCAGAAGAACCACGCGGGGAATCCGAAGATGAAGTGGATGTCCTTCGCGGGCTTGTGCAGGCCGATGATCAACGCGACGGACGACACCAAGATCATGTAGATGACCCAATACACGAACGCCGCCAGCGCTTCCTTGTGCGCCTGCTTGTACCGTGGGTCCACTTCGAAGTCGAACTTTGGACTGCTCCTGGGATTGGCCATGTTCTCGTCACCGTCCTGCTCTTGTCAGGCAGGCTCGTCCGAGAGCCTGCAGGGCGATCGGCTCACCTCCGCCGCGAAAGGAGGGCTCCCGGCGCGTCGAGGACAGCCCTGGTGAGTCTAGGACGACTATCACGGGTAATAGTGGGACGAGCGCCGCGAATCTGACTGACACGCAGGGCTTCTGCCACCGGTTGCACAAAAGGGTCCACAACGCCCTTGTCCGTGAACGAATCCAGCATAAAATCAATCACCGCGTGTTAATTCCGTTGCCCCACGCCATTTTTGATGTCTCGAAGAATGAGCAGCGATGCTGCGGCCCTATGCGGCGCCTCCTGCCCTCCGCTAGCGTGACGGCATGGTTAGCCAGGATCTGTGTGATGTTCTGCTTGTCGGCGGTCGGGTCATCGATCCCGAGACCGAGTTGGATGCCGTGAGAGCCGTTGGCATCCGCGATGGTGCCATCGTCCACGTCGGAGAGGAAGCAGTCCCTGCCGCCAGGGTCGTCGATGTGGGCGGCCTGGTCGTCTCGCCGGGGTTCATCGACCTGCACAGCCACGCGCAGACCATCAACGGACTGCGGCTACAGGCCCTTGACGGCGTGACCACCTCCTTCGAACTCGAAGGAGGTGCGCTGCCGGTCGCAGACCATTACGCGTGGGCAGAGCGGACAGGCCGGCCGATCAATTTCGGCTATTCGGCCGGGTGGGTCTACGCGCGGATGAGCGTCCTCGACGGCGTCACGCCCGCCCGTCCGCAGGACGACGAGAGCGCCCGCATCGCCATCAACACCTTCGAGCGCAACCAGGACGGACCCAGGTGGCGCGGCGCGGCCGACGCGGGCGAGATCCAGCGCATCATCGACATCGTGCGCGCCCAGCTCGACGACGGCGCCGTCGGCATCGGGATGCTCGCCGGATACGCGCCCGGTCATACTGCCGCCGAGCTGGACGCCCTGGCATCCCTGGCCGCCGAGGTGAATCAGCCCCTGTTCGTGCACTCCCGGTCGATGGCTGCGACGGACCACGGTGGCTCTTTGGATGCTGTGCGCGAACTCACCTCTGCATCCGAGCGATTCGGCGCACATGTCCACTTGTGCCACATGAACTCGACCTCGGGTCTTCGGATCGCCTCGATCGTCGAGGAAATGAGCAGGGCGCAGGCGGCCGGAGCGCACGTGACGACCGAGGCCTACCCCTACGAGGCGGGATCGACCGTGATCGGGGCGGCCTTCCTCGCGCCGGACAAGCTTGAGGAAAACAATATGACCCCGTCATCGATCACCTACCTGAAGACCGGAGAGCGGGTCGCGAACACCGAACGGCTCCGCGAGATCAGGGCCACCGACCCGGGCGGCACGTGCGTCCTGCAGACGTTTGACCTCGACAACCCCGAACAACGGGCCCTGCTTCTGAAAGCGCTCACGTTCCCCGGGGCAGCCATCGCCTCCGACGCGATGGTCATGACATTCTCCGGCGACCCCGAGCAGCGGCGGGCCGCGGAGGCCGCGATCACCGGGGACGTGTGGCCCCTGCCGGATGGTCTGATCGCGCACCCACGCAGCGCGGGATGCTTCTCGAAGGCGCTGAGTTGGCTCGTCCGAGACACGAGAGCGCTCGACCTGATGGATGCGATCAGGCGCTGCACCCTGATCCCCGCCGACATCCTCGCCGAGGCGGCCCCCGTCATGAAGTCCAAAGGACGCCTCCAGGTAGGCGCCGACGCCGACATCTGCGTGTTCAACCCAGACACCATCAGCCCAACCGGTGACTACCTACACCTACGACCCTCCACGGGCATCCGTCACCTGTACGTCGGCGGCGTGCCCGTCATCACCGACGCCGAACTCCTCACGGACGCACTACCCGGTAGGCCGATTCGCGGATCCAGGGCATCATGAAGTGGTGACTGCAGCAGACGACATCCTCACGAGACTCGACGACGCCCTCCCCTGGCATCTGGA
>CAYPQR010000001.1:0-46574 GCA_964412865.1 uncultured Intrasporangiaceae bacterium | reverse complement strand
TCCACTTTTTGTAGTAGGTGCTCGCAACGTGTCCACGCCGGCACCTTACGAGAGCTACTAGAAGTTCGGCAGTGCGTACGCGTGGATGAGGCTTGCGGGGACTGGGGCCGAGGCGATCCAGCGGCGCGGCATACGCGGCGGATTGATGCTCTATCTGACCGTCGATCCGACGTACCGGAGGCGTCGGGCTGAAGGCAGCGCGTTCGCCGATGTCCGATTTTCGTTATACGATTATGGCATGGTCGACGACGAGCAGATCCAGCAGTGGGCGGACGAAGCCGAGGCGGGGTACGACGTCGCGGAGCTGAAGCGTCGCGGGCGTGGCCGTCCGGGGCGTGGAGCCGAGCCGATGCAAGTGATTGCTGTGCGCTTGACCGCCGAGGAGATCGCTGCGCTGGATGCTGCGGCCAGACGGGAGCACCTGTCGCGGTCGGAGACGATTCGGCGCGCGCTCGCCGATTTTGCCGCGTGAGGGTGCACCAGAGCGCGCTCAAGCACGGGGTGTCTCGAGAGGACGCGGTGCAGGCGGCAGACTGGGCGCAGTGGATCGAACCCCTTGGCGATGACGACTGGCCGCACCGTGAGCTGCGACTTGGCTTCGATACACAAGCGCGGCTGCTCGAGACTGTCGTGCTGATCTTCGAGAGCGGCGACGAGCTCGTGATCCACGCAATGTCTGCCCGCAAGCAGTACTGGGAGCTCCTGCCCTGAGGTCGCTATTCGCTGGGTGCGAGACACGGCTTTGCGCTCTGTTGGGATGAGCGTGCTCCCGCCGGTGTTCGTCGGTTTCGGCAGCACCGCGACCACCGCCGGGGCGCGGCTGAGTCAGATCGCGGTCGGCGCCGCCCGTCAGGCCGGGGTCCGGGTCGTGCTGCAGGCAGGTTCGTCCGGGCTGGCCTCCGACGCCGCGCACGTGCTGACCATCGGCCCGGTTCCCTACTCCTGGCTGTTTCCGCGGATGGCTGCGGTGGTCCACCATGCCGGGGCCGGCACCACCGCCGCCGGGATACGCGCTGGCGTCCCGGCCGTGCCGGTGCCCGGCATCATGGACCAGCCGTACTGGGCCAAGCGGCTGGTCGACCTCGGCGTCGCGCCCGCCGCCCGCCGGCGACCGGACCTGGACACCGCGTGGCTGGCCGACACGCTGCGCGCCGCCACCAGCGATCCGGGATACCGGCACCGCGCGCAGCACCTGTCTGGGCTGTTGGCCGCCGAGGACGGAGCCGCGACCGCTGCCCGGGCCGTCGACGGCCTCCTGGACGCCGGTGCTCCGGGCACACGTCAGGAGGCTCAGTCATGATTCGGGTCCAGGGCTGACCAAGCGGCTCGGGGCGACCCTGGCCGTGGATGATCTGTCCTTCCGGGTGCGCCCAGGGATCGTGACCGGGTTCCTCGGCGATTCGACCAGATGTCAACCACAGTTGACAATTTGGGAGGTCGCAAGAGGCACCCTCACTGAGAGCGCCGAGTGTCTGATCGATCAGCCCTCGGGGAGGTCGATGACCGCGACCGGACGGTCGGCGTCGGTGAGGACGCGGCGGCTCACCGACCCGAGGAGGATCCGCCGCACCAGGCCCTTGCCGTGGGTGCCGACGACGATCAGCTGGGCGTCCTCGGCGTGGCCGAGGATCACGTCCGCGGCGCGACCCTCCGCCACGACCGATTCGACCGTCACCGAGGCAGAATCCGCGCCCCGGGCTCCGCCGAGCGCCTGGTTGATCGCGTCCGAGACCGCCGCCTCAGCGGCGGCCCGCATCCGAGTGCCGAGTTCGGGATCTGCCAGGAACCCCTGCCGCGGCACCTCGTATGCAGCGACGGCGCGCACCGATGTCCTGCGGACCTCCGCCTCCGCGATGGCGTAGCGAAGCGCATTCGTGCTGAAATCGGAATCGTCGATGCCCACGACGATCGGTCCGGACGCGGGCAGGTCGCCGTCCCCGACGACGACCAGGGGGCAGCCGGCCTGACTGGTGAGTCGATTGCTCACCGAACCCAGCAAGGCGCTCGCCGCGCCGCCCAGGCCACGCCGTCCTACGACGAGGGCATCGGCTCCCTTCGACCGCGACGCGAGGAGGTCGGCGGCGTGTCCCAGATCCGAGGTCTTAGTGCAGATCAACTCGGGTGCCAACTCATGCACCCGCGCTTCCGCTGTGTCGAGGAGTTCCGTGGAGAACTCGGTCAGCCAGTGGATCGATTCTGCGGCGACACCGTGATAGCCGTAGAAGTCGACGGTATACGTCATGCTGTAGGAGTTCACCAGCTCGAGTTGCTCGCCGCCGAGCCGCGCCCGGCCCACCGCCCATTCGAGGGCGTTGGCGCTGTGCTGCGAGCCGTCGATGCCCACCACGATCCGACCGGACATTTGGGAGCCTTTCCGCGAGATGGTGATTGACCCCGATGATTGCCGGGGTCAGGTGTGATCACCGTACCGGCCCCGCGGTCAACTTTGTGCGGACCGGCTCCGGCGCAACCCCCAGAGAATGAACAGGCCGGTCAACACGGCCGAGGCCACGCCGAACCACAACGAACTGATCTGCAGGATGATCGGAACGCTGAGCGCGGTGAGCACACCGCCGCCGAGGAAGGGCTCGTAGATCAGCTGCTTGTAGCCGTATGCGCGTGCCGCGGCCGTGACCCGAGCCGGGTCCGCCATCTCGGCCAGGATGAAACCGGTCGCGACGTTGCCCTGGGACTGCCCGTAGTCGGCGATCGAGTGCTCGAACCAGTTGTCCGGCTGGATCTTCGGCCCGAGCCAGAGCATGCCGAGCACGCTCCACCCGAATGCCAGCACGGTCAGGATGACCAGGCTCCAGATGTTCGCGCCCAGCGCCGCGAGCGACATCGTCCCGATCGCCGCCGCGATCAGGATGTCGAGTGCCAGGCCGGTGAGGTCGTTGACGGTCCGGCGCTCGATCAGTCCCTCATGTCCGATCTTGGTGAGCACGAGCTGGACGGCGAAGCCGCCGATCACGGTGAACGGGAACAGCGGGAAGTTGTCGAAGAGGTCCGAGCCGAACGCGTGGGCGATGGCCCGCAGAATCCAGAGGATGACGATGCCGATGGCGATGGCGACCGTGATCGCGCCGAAGCTGCGGCTGATTGATCCGAGCCCGACATCTCCGGCATCCTGGTCGCCGGAGTTCGGTGCGACGTCTCGCAGGCATGTCGGCGCAGCCGCGTCGACGGGCCGGGTGCGCGCCACGTCGATCTTGGGGCTGCGGATGGCGTAGTTGACCAGGATCGAGCCGCCGACGACACCGGTGATCATGCTGATCGTCGCGAGGCCGAGGCCGATGTCGATGACCTCGGGGGCGCCCGCGTCCGCCAGGATCCCGCCCATCCCGGCGATGGTGCCGTGTCCGCCCGCGAAGGACAGTTCGATGATCGACCCCGCCGCGTCGGGCAGACCGAAGAACGGGGTGAGAACGAACGTCACCGCCAGTGCCCCGAGGGCGAACTGACCGAATGAGTAGACGCTGCCGAGGATGACGTGGGGTGCGGACTCGGTCCAGATGTCACGAATCGATGGGAGCTTCTTCCCGATCATGATGCCCGCGAAGACGATGTTGATCATCAATCCGGGAAGCCGGGAGAGGATGTCCACGACCTGCTGCGGCACCAGTCCGTTGCTCCCGGTCCAACTTCCGAGCGCCTGCGGCCCGACGAGCAGCAGGAGAAACCCGGCGATCACACTGCCGGGGACATGTGTCGCGGCAAGACCGGGGACTCGTGCGCGGATGAACAGCGCCGCCAGCAACACGATCCCCAGCAGGACCAGACTGAGGCCGACCCACTCGGAGTCCGAGAACTCTCCCACCATGCAGTCATTCTTGCGTATTCGGACACGGAAGATGCTTCTTGCGACGCCTCCTGCGTTGATGTGGGCACGGACACCCAGGCGATCCCATTGATTCCCGGGCCACTTCGCAGCGCCGATCGGACTCTCGCCGAGTCCTGGGTCAGGCGTGAGCCGTGGTGAGTCATTCGCGGCCCACGACGACGTCCCCGAGCAGGTCGGCGGCGACGAACTGTCGCCCACTGATGGTCTCGGGGTGGATGCGCACGAGGTGCGGCTTCGCTCCGGGTTCCCATGGGAAGACGGGCAGTCTCAGCAGGTCCAGCGTTTCGTGCAGCTGGAGGACACGGGCGACCCCACCCACCAGGACGCTCCATGCGATCGTCGTGTTCGGGTCGAAGCCGTCGGCCTGATAGGCGACATACTGACCCGCGGCGGCGTCGAGCTTCGTGCCCGATCCACTGCGGAAGAGGATGTCTCCGTCGAGCAGCGTGTGGTTCACCGAATAGATCTCGGGACGACCGGCGACGATCACGCCGAGTCGCCCGATGCGTGTGCTGCCGAGGAGTTGGAGGCACTGGTCGGGGGTCAAGTGCACGGTTCGCGGATGCGTCGAGGTCTGCATGCATCGATCGTCGAGCGGGGTCGGCAGTCCGGCCAGGGCCCTTCGTCCCGTATGTCGAGCGGCTGCTTCGGCCGGGCCCTCCGGGACGTGTGCGGCAGTCACGATTCTGGCTCGGATTCCGACCTGCGTGGTGCGCCATCGACGGTGCAAATTATTTCCAGCCACGACGTCCAGTAAGTCATGATGTCGTCATGAAAGAGTATTCAATTCGCGACGATAGGACCAAGACCTCGTAAGGTTCGTCATGACGAGGTCAAGAGCTTCCCCTCGTCGTCACGTCATAGCAGCAGCTCTGAATCGCATTGTGCTTGACCGGCTCTCACGCTTCGTGATATCCCGATAAGCGGTCACCCAATTCCGGGTGGGCACAGTCAGTCGCGCGATCGCCTTGACCCTCAGGCCCCTTCACGAGGACCCGATCCTCACCGAATCGTGTGGCAGGGAGCCAGGCGGGTCGTGGTGCGTTCTGTCATCCATCGATGGCTTGCGTTCGAAGCCACCTCCGCCGGATGCCGTTGCGGCGCTCAACAGTGGTTGTCGAGCCGAATCGAACTACGTGTCAAGGTAATCCGAAACCCGCTGACCCCTGACGCTGTGCAGTCACTCCTTACTGAGGCGGAGTGACAAAGGAGAGCAAGGACGAAGTAATGACTACACGCAAGCGCACGTTGAAGGTCGGGACGGTGCTGGTATCAGGCCTCGCTCTGGCCGTGGGTGGAGCCACACCTGCGCTGGCCGCGACAACATCGAGCGGTCATCGCCATCCAGGCAGCACGACTCCGGCACCGGCCATCGCGGGAGCGTCGTCCGGCGGCCGCGTGATCGTGGTGCTGAAGAAGCAGCATACGGGCCTGAATCTGCGCACGCAGGCCAAGGCTCGCACGACCCGGGCCCATGCGGATCAAGCGCCGGTGGTCGCCGCCATCAAGGCGCACGGTGGCACGCAGGTACGCCGGCTGGTGGCGCCGAGCGCGGTGGCCGCACATCTGTCGAAGGCGGCCGTCGCGACACTGCGGCACAACCCGGCCGTCAAGGAAATCGTCCCGGACATCAAGGTCAGGGTCGCGGGGACGCCTCCGACGACACAGTCGATGCGGACTGTCGGGTCGACAGCGGCGAGCGGCGTCACGGTGAAGAGCAAGGCGCAGGCCGACCAGTCGTGTCCCTTCAACCCGGCGGGAAGGCGTCAGCCACTGCAGGAGGGCGAGGCGAACACGCAGGTGCACGCTTCGACGGGCAATCCTCGTAGCAGCGACATGGGTAATTCCATCGCCACCGGCCAGGGCGTTATCGTGGCCAACTCCGGGATGAACGCCCTGGCAGGCAATCCCAACTTTCAGCGTGCGGACGGTTCGCACGTGATCATCGACGCACCGGACTACACCGCCGATCACGGCGGTGCGGAGTCATACGGAGACGCGTCCTCGATCGCGGCTCAGGGCACCGTGACATACGACTATTCCAACGCACTGCCGAACTCACCGATGCCCTCAGGGTGCCGCTTCTACATCAAGGGCGACGCCCCGGGCGCCTCCCTGGTCGACCTGTCACAGATCGACACGCCGATCCTGCTGTTGTCGCAGGTCCTCGACAACATCAATCGGATGACCACCACGGTGCACGCCGACGTCATCTCCGAATCCTTCGGATCGTCCTCTCTTCCGGGAAGTGCGTTCGGTCAACTGCTGCGAGACGCGAATGACGCTGCGGTCGAGGCGGGGGTGACCGTCGTGGAGTCCTCTGGCGACAGCGGCAGTTCGGGCACGGTGATCGCCGCCGCGGACGACCCGATGGTCATCGCGGCCGGCGCTGTGGACAGCCTGCGGCTGGTGGCGATGGCCGACGGTTACCGCAAGTATGCAAGCAACAACATGGCGGCGCTGTCATCCGGCGGCACGGCGGTGACCGGCAAGGTCGTGGACCTGGTCGCACCCGGTTGGTACGGCATCGAGGGAGCCTGTGCGGAGGGCTCCGGAGGCTGCCCGCCCGGGTATCCGACGGAGTCGATGCGGGGGACCAGCGAGGCCGCTCCACTGATCGCCGGCGCGGCGGCGGACGTCATCCAGGCCTATCGGGACAGCCACCACGGCGCCAGTCCGACACCCGCCGTGGTGAAGCAGATCCTGACCAGCTCCGCCACCGATCTGGATGCGCCGGCGGACCAGCAGGGCGCGGGGCTGCTGAACGTCTACCGCGCGGTCAAGGCGGCCCAGCAGATGAAGGGCACCACCGCCACCCGCGGCCCTGGTGACGCGCCGAGCCTGGTGGTCTCGCCGACTCAGCTCGACGTCACGGCTCGCGGTGGGCACACGGCGCGCCGGAGCCTCAGGGTGTACAACACCGGCGAGGCGGCGACGACGGTGCGCGCACGCTACCGGGTCCTCGGCGCCGCCCATACTCTCGGGCACGTGAAGACCGAGAAGGTGACGGCGCCCCGGCCGGGGAAGGCTCTGCCACCCGAGGGCGCGCGGGCCGCCAAGACGATCCATTTCCACGTGCCGGCCGGGCTGGACCAGTTGGATGCGGACATGATCTGGCCGGACTCGACCAACAGCAACATCCTGTCCTTCCAGTTGTTCAACCCTCAGGGTGAGTTGGTGCAAGAGTCGTTCGACGACCCGGGAGGCGGGCACACGATCAACACTCCCACCGACGAGGTGCCCGACATCCAGCACGCCGCCGTGAGCGACCCGACTCCGGGTCGCTGGACCGCGAAGATCCTCTGGGCCGGGCTGGACGTCGACCTGTCCTCCCCACCCGCCACCCCAGGCAGCTACCGGGGTCCGATCTCGTTCAAGGCGTCGGGTCGCAACTACACGACCAGGAGGGCTGCCGTCCCTGTGCGGATCCCGGCGCACTCCAGCGCGAGTGTCCCGCTGCGGATCGCCATGCCGCGGAAGCCAGGAGATCACCCCGAGTCGGTGCAGTTGACCGCGGGTAACGGCGCCGCGACGTCTGTACCGATCGCACGCCGCACCGTGATCCCCTCTCACGGTGGGAGATTCACCACATTGATCACCAGCAGTGTCGGGCGCAGCGTCGGGCAGATCAGCACCTACAAGATCGACGTGCCTCGGGCGCGGAAGTATCTGCGCGTCGCGTTCCACACGAAGGACGCGAGTGCGAACAACCCGTTCACGTTCTACCTCGTGAACCCCAGCGGTGAGGTGGTGAGCACCGCAGACAGTCACCCGGCCGAGAATGCCCAGGGCAAGCGCATCGCCAAGGCGAGCCTGTATACGAATCACCCCGTTGCCGGTTCCTGGACGATCGACGTCGTGCTCGACCTGACCACGAGCGGAAAGGAATTCACTCAGAAGGTGCACGGCAGGGTGACGGATCCGCGACGCTGATGCCGCGCGACGTCGTGCGCTCCGGGCTCGCTAAATGCCCATCATCGGCGTGGACTGGGCGAGGGCGATCTTCCAGGCGCCTTCGACCTTGACCACGACGTAGGAGAGCGCTGCCCGAGAAGGCAGACCCTCATCCGCTTCACCGGTGCTCCGCTCATCGCGAACCGTCTTGATGCAACTGGCAATCGCGCTGTCCTCGCCGCACGGACGCACATCGACAATCTCCACCGTGGTGTGGACGTCCGCAAGCGGAGAGGCCAGTGCGGCGGACATGGCTTCGGCGAAAGCCGTGGCGCCGAGGACGCGCCGGCCCGCGAGGTTGACGATCACCGCGCCCTCGGTGTGCAGCCCCACCAACGCGTCCACGTCGTGCTGCGATCGGTGGGCGCGTCGGACGAGGTCCTGGATGGCGTGCAGATCGTCGGGGCGGTCGCGCCAAAGATCGACTCGTGTCATGGGGCGACCATACGAACGAACCGGGGATAGCACGACCGGTTTTGTCCGAGCAGGTGCGCTCACGTGACGTTCCGGCAGATCACCGGTTAATGCGGTGGACCGCCGCGGCGGAGTTACCTACGGTGTCAGCCACGGGTCCGCTCGAGCATCACAGGGTGTGATTGGGGATGAATTGGTGCCCGGTAGACGCCGCGCGTGCGTCGCCGCCTCGCTGGGCGCGGATCGCGGCGCACACGGCGGCGCTGACGCCGGTGCCCTCCGCAGTGTGGCGGCTCGCGCTGGCGCTGGGACTGTCCGCCGGCTATACCGAAGCCGGTCTGGACGATCTCGGAGTCGGCGGATGGGATGGCCGTGCATACCTGATCGCCTTGAGCGTCGCGACCGAGGTGGCCGCGCTGTTGACCATCGGTCTGGTCGCGCCCTGGGGAGAAGCGGTTCCACGCTGGGTGCCGAGATACGGCCGGCGTCCGCTGCGCACACGCTGGGTGGTCACCGTCGCGGCGGTGGGCGCCGGAATCCTGACGGTGATCTGGACACCCAATCTGGCGTGGTGGGCCATTGATCATCCCGGCATGACCGAGGCCGGAGCGGTGTTGGTGGGGCTGGCATACCTCCCGCTGGTCGCGTGGGGCCCGTTGTTGGCGGCCGTCACCGTCTCCTACGCACGCCGGGCCACAGCGCGCACGGTGACGCCATGAGACCTTCGACGTGGGTGTGAGTGGAGCGCCCGATCGCGGCGGCACCACACGCCATCTACGCTGCGCTATCGCGGTGTCAACGACGTCATCGGGGCCGAACCCGAGCGTGTGCTTGCCTGGCGAACGACGGGCCGGTGGAAGGGTCGTGTCCTGGTCGGCGGGCAGGTGTGGCGATACGAACTACGCCCGGCCGGCCCTCAGCGCGTCTTCCGGGGGTCCGGGTCTGCCGACAGCCTCAGGTGGCGTCGGCCGTCAGGGCGATGATGACGCCCAGCAACATGTCCATGCCGGAGGTGTGGCCGAAGCGGCGTAGTCGATCGACCGCGTGGATCATGACGGTGACCTCAGGTCCACCGAGGGCCGTCAGCAGTTCTACCACCGCGCCGCTCGCCATACCACGGCAGGCATAGCGCAGGTACTCGACGGACACGTCGGTCGTGAGGTCATGGCCGTGTCCCTCGAGCAGCTCGTCGAGCCGGGCGAGACGCTTCGCGTCCACTTCAGCGATCGACCGCAGCGCGCAGACGGCACCGACCAGCACGTCATCACCACTCGGGGTCAGGCCGGGCCCCCTTCCCAGGCAGGCGAGGACAGCCTCTCCGATCACGCCACGACTCGCGGAGTGGACCATCGCCGAGAGTGCCGGATCTCTGGCCAGTCGTGCCCAGTCATCGCCGAACCCGGTCGATGGGCGAGCCCGCTCGAGATGCTCGAGCAGTCGGTGGGCTCCGGTGCGTGCCGCAGCAGCATCCACCCTGGGCACCGACGGGTCATAGACGACAGCGCGCTGCGTCGGCTCAGCCTCGGCAACCCATCCCAGGACGGCCCGCTCCGCACTCACCGACCGCTGTAGTTGGCTCAGCCCTGACGCGTTGACGGCCACACCGTGAGGCGCTCGATCGCCCCCGGACGTGCAGGTGACGAGTCGATCGCCCACCCGCAGATTCACCGCCGCACTGAAGACCGAGTGGACGCTCAGCCCGGTGCGACCTGACAGCAGGCGCAACGCCGGCCGGCTCACGGCCGAGACCGGGCACGACCATCGTGCTCCCTGCGCCGTCACACCCGTCAAGGCCGCCACGGGTCAGCTATCCGTCTGTCCTGGGACGACGGTGCTGCCGACCGGCAGCGCCGCGAGATGGGATACCCGACCCTCGACAAGGTCTATGAGTCGCGCAGCACATACCAGAGCGCCCGCGTCGCCGTCTTGCGCTCATTGGCCCAGTGGTGGGGCTGGTCGCCGAGGAAGTGCAGCGAGTCGCCCCGCCGCAGTCGATACACCGTGCCCGCGATCTCGAAGGTCAGGCCACCGCTGACGATGAAGACCAGTTCTTCGCCGGGATGGGAGAGCGGCTTGCTCCCGCTGTCCGCGCCCGGGTCCACGGTTGCCATTGCGGCCGCGCTGTGGAACGGCGAGTAGGGCCCGGAGACGCCGGCCAGGTGCAGACCGGCATGCGGCGTGAACACTTCTTCGCGCTGCCCCGCAGGGATGAATGCGACGGGATCGGCCAGCCGGTCGTCGCCGATGAAATACCCGACGGGGCAGTCGAGCGCCGTCGCGATCTTCAGCAGAGTCGTGACCGTCGGCACCATGTCGTTGCGCTCGACCTTGTGTATGGCTGCCGCCGAGACATCCGCCTTGGCGGCGAGCTGTTGCAGCGACAGGCGCTGCGTCTTGCGCAAGTGCTTCACCTTGGCGCCGATCGAATTGACGATCCCGGTGACGTGTTCGTCGACGCGGGCCGCATGGGACGAGCCGCCATGGGAATGGGCGGCCCTCGCAGGCACTGCTGCCTTGGTGGAGCGGCGGGGAATATCTCGGGCGGAACGGTCCGCCGTCATCGCGTTTTTCACTGGTGCCCCCTCAGGACTGTCGGAGTTCGCGTAGTCGTGCCGCCCGGGCCGCATCGAAGGCGACGACAGGGTCGAAGCCTTCGGCCCGGACCTTCGCCGTCGTGCCGCAGCGTGACAGCACGTTGGTGGCCGCGGCACCGATCAGCGCGTCGACCGACGCACACTCGACCCGCAGCAACTCCCGCACTTCGACGACGAGTTCCACCGCCAGCGTATACAGGTCGGGGTCGGCGACGATCAGCGGATACAGCCGGCCCTCCGCGGCCCGCCAGCGCTCCGCGGCGGCGCGTTCGCGCTCGTCTGTCGAGGCAGCAATTGCGCTGTCCTCAGCGGATTCAGGGGGCGTTCCGGACTCGCTCACGGCCATCAACTATAGCTGACGATGCTAGGAGTTCCGGTGATACAAGACGTGGGTGTCGTGTATGGCAAGGAAGACGCGACCTCTACTATCCGATACGTTTCTGTTGTATCGTGATCGGTATGTCCAGTTCGCTTGTCAACGATGCTCATCGCCACATTGGGATCATGCCCGAGTATCCGTTCTATGGCGGGCCGCCGGTGCATCCCGACATCTCTGCGCGTGCCACGGTCGCCGAACTCATCGCCGACCTGGACCGAGAAGGGACCGAACGTGCTCTGGTGATACCGAATTACGGCGTACCGGATCCGAAGGTGTCGTTCTCTCTCAACGAGCTCGCGCTGGAGGCCGCCGCGGCCGACGACCGGATCAGGTGTGGGATCTGGACCTCTCCACGGCCCCAGGACGCGGAACTGAACGACAAGGCCCTGGCCCTCGCCGGTGAGTCCGGGGTGAAGGTGCTCAAGACCAGCTTCCTGCTGGGCGGGCGGGCCGACGATCCCGACTGCATCGTCCAGCTCGACAGGATCTTTGCGGCGGCGCGTGAGCATGACCTCGTCGTCCACGTGCACACGTCCCCGGGCGGCAATTCCGACATCGATGTCGTCGGCACGCTGGTGGACCGCTATGCCGACGACGTCAAGATCCACCTGGTGCACATGGGCGGGGGAGTCAGCGCCCACATCAAGCTCATCGGTCACCGCTTCTTCGACTGGATCGAGGCGGGCAAGCAGGTTTACACGGACACCAGCTGGGCGGTCGGTTTTGCGCCGCGATGGCTCGTCAAGGAGATCGACAAGCGTGGCATCGGGCAGGACCACCTGTTGTATGCGAGCGACGAGCCGTGGGGCGACCAGGCCGGTGAACTGGCTCGGATGAAGGCCGCCACCGGAGACGGCGAGCTGGCCCAGCTCGTCCTGCGAGACAACTTCGCTGCTCTGTACGACTGATACCCGAGCTTTCGTAGGCGTTTTGAGATCGTCATCCATCGGAAAGGAGAAGCCAATGGTGGATTTCGTCGGTGAACGGGTGAGCGCAGGAGACGCCATCGTCGATTACGAGGACAAGGTCTTTCCTGATCATCAAGCGGAACCCGGGCAGAAGGCCTTCGTCTTCTACCACTGCGTGCCGTTCGAGAGTTCTGCCTCTCTGGTCAACTTGCTGACCGCCACCCGAATCCTGCGGAAGGGGTTCGAGACACACTTCGTCATGTTCGGGCCGGGGTCACTCGCCGCGGCCGCGACCCGCGGATTCCCGAAGGTCGGTGACGAAGGGTTCCCGGGCAACATGAACTACAACAATCTGCTGCGGCGGTTCATGGATGAGGGCGGGCACGCATACGCATGCAGGTTCTCGGCCGCCGCGCTCTACGGCATGCGTGAGATCGACATGATGGAGGGCGTCAAGCCGATCAACCCGAAGGACGTGCTGGATGCTGCGATCACCGCGTGGAAGGAGCACGCACTGACTCTGAACACCTGGACGATGTAACGCTTCTCACGGAAATCGAGGTGGCCCGCCGCGTGTGTGCGGGCCACCTCGACGTATGCGGGCTCAGGATTCCCGGGACGAGGACCAGTCCTTCCTGTGGCTGCCCGGCATGGCCGTGATCACCCGGTGCTTCACCTGCCACGGCAGGCGGCGGTACAGCGGCACGAACACGTATTTCCAGAAGACCACTTCGGGGGTCTTGCGGCCCACGGGGCCCGTGCGGCCATGCTGACGTGCGAGGTCCGCCTGGGTGGCTTCCAGGAGGTACTTCTGCGAATTGGTGCGCACCCACCAGAAGAGCCGGTTCATGACGCCACCGCCGCCAGTCCGTTCTGTGCCGCAAGTGCCATGGGCTCCGAAAGAGCACCCATGGCAGGTGAATAGACGTTCTCCATCCACGCGATATCGTGCAGTGTCAGGCCCTTGCGCGCTGCCATGGCGAGGAAGTCGCAACGCTCCTTGACCCCTTCGCCGCCGACGAGCTGAGCACCGATCAGCTTGAGTGTGCCGGGCTCTGCCAGCAGCTTGACCCGGATTTTCTTGAAGCCCGGGTAGTAGCGCGCTCGTGAGATTCCCTCGGCGACGCCCTTGACGTAGGGAATGCCCAGCGCCCCGGCGAGCGTCTCACCGAACGAGACCCCGCCGATCATCCACTTGCCGGCGACCAGACCCCATGGCACGTGCACGGGTGCATAGCTGCGCAGCGTGCCGGCGGCACCGCTGCCGGCGATCTTCCCCTGCGCATATGCGTGGCTTCCGGACAATCCCTGCACGGGCACGCCGGTCGTGCCCTGCGGCACCTCGACGCAGTCTCCCGCGGCGAAGACTCCGGGCACCGACGTGCGCATGTGCTCGTCGACGATCAGCCCGCCGGTCGACCCGCGTTTGACGCCCGCCGCGGCCGCCAGATCGTTGTTCGGCAGCTTCTTGGTGCCGACGACGACCATGTCGACAGGGATTTCGCCGTCCGACGTGCGGACCGCCTGCACCCGTTCGGTGCCGAGGAATGCGTCGATGGTGGTGTTCAGGTGCAGGTGCACACCCAGTTCCTGCCACGATTCCTCGACCGGTTCCATGATGTCCGGGTCGGTGATCTCCGCCATCGGCCAGGGATGCGGGTCGACCAGGTGCGTCTCGATGCCGCGATGCGCGAGTGCGGTTGCCATCTCGACGCCGATCGGCTGGGCCTCGGCGATCACCGCCTGGTGGACCGAGTCGAGGATGACGTCCCACTTCTGCGCGTTGCGGATGTCGCGCACATAGTAGAGGTTGCCGAGGTCGGCGCCGGGCACGTTCGGCTGCTCGTACTTGAATCCGGTGGCGATCACCAGCTGGTCGTAGGAGACCGATCCCTGGCCGGGCACCTCGATCGTGCGCTTCTTGGTGTCGATCGCGCTCACGACGGTCTCGTAGTGGATCTCGAATCCGCGGTCCGCATAGAACTGCTTCCCCTGCAGGATCAGGCGGTCGAACGAGTCGATCTCCTTGCCGTGCACGTAGGGGATGCCGCACGGGCTGTAGGCGACGTCCGCGAGTTCCGTGTAGACGATGATGTGCGCGTCGGGGTCCACCTGTTGGGCGGCACCGGCGGCTCCCATCCCGGCGGCGCTACCTCCGATGATCACGATTCGTCTTGCCATCGTCCCGTCCTTTCCGTCGGTTGTCAGGCGTTTGCGCGGCTGTGCGGGGTGCCGACCACCGCTTGATACAGCCGCTCGTGCTCCGCGGCGGTTCGCGACCAGGTGAAGCGCCGCGCGAGGGCCGTCCCGCCTCTCGCGAGCTGTGAGCGCAACCGCGGGTCGTCCATGACGGCACGCATACCGCGAGCCAGGTCGCCGGGGTCGTCTGCCTCGGTCAGCACGGCGTCGACTCCGTCTGTGAGGTATTCGTGCAGCACCGGGATGTCGCTGGTGACCGCCGGCAGCTCGGCGCTGAGCGCCTCGAGCACGGCGAGTCCCCAGCCTTCCTTGAGAGAGGGAAAGGCCAGCGCGTCTGCGGACCGGTACCACTGGTGCAGGGTTTCGTCACTCACCGTGCCGGCCTGGATCACGTCGACTCCGAGGGTGAGCCCCAGTTCATCCAGCAGCTCCAAGGCCCTGTCGCGGTATGCGGTGTAGTCCTGGAACGAATGGCCGCCGATGATGACGAGCACGGGCTGCAAAGGATGCTCGTGCACCTTCGCCAGAGCTCGGAAGAGCCCGATCGTGCCCTTGCGCGGCTCGATGCCGCCCACGGCGAGGAACACGAAGCGTTTCGAGACGCCGGCCTGTTCCCGCAGGCGATCGCGTGCCTTCGGTGCGATCGGGCCGAAGCGCTCCACATCGACTCCGTTGTGGATGACTGTCGCCCGGACGCCGTACTCGTCGGACAGGCGGCGTCGCCAGTCATCGCTCACGACGATCAACTCGTCCGGTTCGAGGATGGCCTGGCGCTGGCAGTCGACGAGTGCCTGCGTCGTGAAGTCGTCGACGTGGTGCACGGTGCGCACGACCTTGACGGGGGCGCCGGCGTCTCGCACGCGTGCCGCGGCGCGGGCGGAGATGCAGTCCTGGGCGTGCAGGATGTCGACTTCGCGGGCCACGTCGCGCAATCCGTCCTCGAGCGCGTCGACGGACGCGAAGACGCGTTCCTCCAGCGTCGGTAACGGTGTCGGCCCGGGGATGAGCGTCGACGGTGCCGAAACTGGGCGGAAGAAGCCGATACTCGGTTGCCGGTCGAGCGCGACGACCCGCACGGGTGCCTCTCGTGCGACGAGCGCGTCGGCGAGCGAGAGGGTGTGCACCATGCCGCCGCGCGGGCGGGTGGAGTAGCTGACCAGGGCGACGCGCGGCATGTTCATAGCGAACTCTCGATCAACGACAGGTCACCGGTCGCAAGGGCCGCCGCGGCAAGCGATGCGCGTGCCGCCGTTTCGGTGACGATACAGCCGGCATCCACGAGTGTGTCACGTTGCGCGCGACGTCGCTGTGGGTCGCGATCGGTGCCGAGGACGTAGGTCACGATCTGTGGTCCGCCGCTCGACATGATGTCGGCGCAGACGGGGGCGAGTGCACCGGCAGGATCGGCGTTGGAGCCGTATCCCAGCACGACGTCGAGGATGATCGCGGCGACATCGTCGTCGGCCGCGTGCTCGCGCAGCACCTCGATCCGCGCCTCCGGGTCGATCATCGGATGCGGCCGCCCGCGGGTGTATTCCTCTTCGCCCAGATCGAGGCACTGGTGACTGCCGGGTGGTGCGGGTAGCCCCCAGTCGGGGTTGATGGGGGTGTTCGAACGGACTTCCCCGAGCCGTCGACTCAGAATGACCAGCGACTCGTAGCAGAGGGTGCCTCCGGAGAAGAGCCCGCGGACGGTCTTGCGTCCCGGGCCGATCCTCGCCGATGCGTCGGCGAGTGAGGGTCCGGCCAGGAGCGTCGTGTCGGGCGGTGTCCGTCCGAGGGTCCTCAGCGTCGCCGCCACCCCGGACTCCAGGGTGCCGGTAAGCGTCACCGTTTCGGGTGCGGTGAGACCGTGTTCGTCGAGTCCGATGAGGGCCGCCACCATGGGTGTCTCGCCCGCAGCCTCGATCACCTTCTGGGCGACCTCCCGAGCCGGGGGCTTGGAGACCAGCAGGATCACATCGGTGTCGGGATCGTCGCGCAGGTATTCGACTCCGGATCGGGCCATGCGCCCGTCGACGTCCGTGCTCAGGTCGCGTCCGCCGACGCCGATCACCTGGCTGACGCCGAGGCCCCAGCGATGGAGCAGTGTCATGGCCTCCTGGGCCCCGGTGCCGGCGGCGGCCACGACGCCGACCGGGCCCTTGCGGACGCTGTTGGCGAAGCCCAGACCGGTGCCGGCGAGCATCGCCGTGCCGGCACCCGGGCCCATGACGAGCAGGCCACGGGCTCGCGCATACGTCTTCAGCGCGACCTCGTCGGCGAGCGGCACGTTGTCGCTGAACAGCAGCACATGCATCCCGGCGTCCAGCGCCTGGTAGGCCGCCAGCGCCGCGTAGTCGCCGGGCACCGAAACGATCGCGACGTTGGCATCCGGTGCCGCGGCGACTGCGTCCCGGACCGTTCGAGGTGCTCGCCGCGTGGCGTCGGCCTCTTGCGGGCGTGCCGCGAAGACCGCCTGTCGCCCGGCCTCCAGGGCGTTGTCCGCGGCGTCGCCGTCGTCGGCGCGCACGGCGAGGCAGAAGTCGTTCGCGGTCGCGTTCTCGAGCCGGTCGTCGGCGATGCCGTCCTCGCGCAGGGCGGCCAGATTCGCGGGCGTCGCGGCGACGGCCGTCGCCCATCGCACGCCCGCCGTTTCGCGCATCGCTCGCATGCCTCGCAGGGCGACCACGGAGTCCACGTAGGTGTCCGAGAACAGCCTGATGGCCTCGGTCACGACGTCCTCCCTCGTGACGGGGCATCCGCCCGGTGGCGCACCAGACGAGTGCCGGCAGACGTGTCGTCCGGGTCGGCGCAGCGCAATCCGCGGGCTGCGCGGGCTGCGGTCGTGATGACGGCCAGATCACCCCCGTGGCGCAGGAAGTAGCTGGCCGCGCGGATCTTCGGGCCCATGCTGCCCTCCGGGAACTGGCCCTCCGCCAGGTGCCGCTCCGCCTCCTCGACGTCCATCTGGGCGATGGGCCGCTGGTCCGGCGTGCCGAAGTCGAGATGCACGGAGTCGACCGCGGTGACCATCACCAGTGCGCGGGCGTCGACCGCGGCGGCCAGCTCCGAGGCGACGTAATCCTTGTCGATGACGGCATCGGTGCATTCGAGGCGGCCGCTGCCCCCACGGACGACGGGAATGCCGCCGCCCCCACCGGTCACCACCACCTGGCCCGAGTGCAGCAGCTGCCGTATCGCGTCGACCTCGACGATGCGCACCGGCCGCGGCGAGGCGACGATGCGCCGCCAGCCGCGACCGGAGTCCTCGCGGATCTTCCATCCGCGCTCCTGGGCCAGTCGCTTCGCATCCTGCTCCCGCAGGAACGGGCCGATCGGTTTGGAGGGGTCGCTGAATGCCTGGTCCTCGGGGTCGACCACGACATGCGTCACCACGCCCGTGACGTCGGTCCGCCCCGTGGCGTTGCGCACGGCGAGCGCGATGAGGCTGCCCAGTTCGCCCTGGGTCATGGCGACCAATGAAAACAGCGGTTGTGGAGGCACGAGCGCGGCACCGTCCTCCTGTTGGATGGCCAGGTTGCCGACCTGGGGACCGTTGCCGTGCACCAGCGCGAGACCCCAGCCGTCGGCCAGCATGTCGCCGATCAGCGTGGCCATGGCGGCGGCGTGCCGGGCCTGATCCTCATAGCGGCCGGCCTCGTTCTCGACCGTGAAGGCGTTGCCTCCGAGCGCCACGACGGCCAGCTTCGACACGTTGCCCAACTCCTTGCCCCGGGTCGTTCAGGATGCCCGGTGACGACCCGACGAGGCATAAACCATATGACGTATACATGTAGCATAGTAGACGCGAATCCCTCAAACAAGAGACGGAATCTCGTTTGTACGGGCCAGATTCCAGGCAAGGAAACAAACACATCCTTGACAGTGCGCCGGGGAGCAGCTTGTCTTAAAGGACACGACTCATGTCGTGGAGTGTATGTATGGAAGGCCTGAGCATGAGTATTCAGATGGCTGGTGGCCCTGCTCCTCGGACGACATCCACCGATGAGGACCGGCGCGCACAGAGTGCACTCGCAGAGTTACTGGTCGACCTGCAGGCCCACGGTCTGCGGGTCGAGTCGCCGATCGAGGGCCGCCGTGGCGGCGCGGGACCGTCGGACTCCGGTCAATTGTGGGTGGGCGGCTATTCGCTCACCGTGCCGACCGACAACGCGACGGCCGCGGACTCCCCGTTCGTGCTGAAGGCGGAGGACGACGGCTACGGGATCTACCGCGATGGTGTCCGTCTCGCGGACGCCCACGGCCAGGAACGACCACGGTTCTACGACCTGCAGACCGATGACGGGATCCCGTATTGGAAGATCGGGCTGCTGCACCTCGATTCGTTCGCGAGCACCGTGGTGCAGACGTGCACCTACTGGGGCACGGAAGACCAGTGCAAGTTCTGCGGGATCGAGCTCTCACTGCAGGCCGGTCGGACGATCGTGAAGAAGACGCCCGAACAGTTGGCCGAAGTCGCCCTCGCGGCAAGGGATCTCGACGGCGCCGTCGACGTCACGCTGACCACCGGAAGCTCCAAGGCACCCGACCGTGGAGCGCGCTACGTCGCCCGGTGCGGGCATGCCGTGAAGGAGGCGACCGGTCTGCCCGTCGAGGTGCAGTTCGAGCCGCCGCGCGACCTCGAGGTGCTCGAAGAGATCCATGACCTGGGCATCGACACCCTCGGCATTCATGTCGAGACGTTCGACCCGCGAGTGCTGGAGCATGTCGCGCCCGGAAAGTATCGCACCGGCATCGAGCGATATTTCGAGACCTGGGAGCGGGCGGTCGAGATCTTCGGCAAGGGGCAGGTGACGACCTACGTCATCCTCGGCATGGGCGAGGATCCCGACGTCACCATCGACGGGTGTCGTCGTGCCATCGACATCGGGGTGTATCCCTTCGTGGTGCCGCTACGGCCGGTCGCCGGCAGCCTGATGGCCGACGTGTCGCCGCCCGACACGGCATACACGACCAGGATCAATCGTGACGTCGTGTCATACATGGCTCGGCGTGGTATGTATTCGACGGTTGCGAAGGCGGGTTGTGCGCGCTGCCAAGCCTGCTCGGGGATGCGCGCATTCGAGCCACTCACGACGGCCGACGGCGCGTGAGCGACGTGACACTGTCACCGGGCAGCGCGGACGTTGCCTCGATCCGGTCCGGCGGTCTCATCACCTGTTGCCCCGCCGACTCGTCGGAAGACCTCGCGGTGCATCACCGGATCAGGCAGGAGGTGTTCGTGGGGGAGCAGGCCGTCTTCACCGGTTCGGATCGTGACCCGCACGACGACGACGCGCACACGATCCATCTGCTCGGCTGCTACGACGGAATGCCCGCCGGCGCCGTGCGGCTTTTCCCGCTCGGCGACGAGCACGGGCTCTGGCAGGGCGACAGACTCTGTGTCCTGCCGCCGTTCCGGGTGCACGGGGTCGGAGCCCCGCTGGTGCGCTGCGCCGTCGCCACCGCCGGTGCCCACGGCGGCGATCGCATGGTGGCGCACATCCAATTGCCCAACGTCAGGTTCTTCACGCATCTGGGGTGGCTGGCCGACGGGGATCCCGAGATGTATGTCGGTCTGGCGCACCAGCGCATGTCGATCGACCTGCCGGCGCCGGAGGACGGCTCGCGAGCCGTGCGGGAACTGTCGGCGGGGATCCGCCACTGAGCGGGCGTGCTCAGCGCGGAAGGCCGGTCACCGTGTCGACTCGCAGATCGAGGACGGCGGCGGTCTCGCGTCCGGCTCGGATCGCGAGCACGCCGCTGTCGTCGAGTCGTCCGATGGCGGCCGCCCGCAGCCCGCGCCCGGTGAACGCGGCGGCGCACTCCTCGGCCCGGTCCGCAGGTGCGCACAGCAGGAAGGCGAAGGCGGGGAAGCAGGTCAGCCACCATTCGAGTGGCACGTCGGCGGGCCGCGGCAGGACGTCCAGGTCGACGGTGACACCGAGCCCGCGGTGCTCCAGGAGCATGGCGAGCGAGCCGATCACACCTGCCATGCTGACGTCCTTCGCCGCCACACACGACCCGGTCTCGGCCACCGCGGCGAGGGTGCGCACATCCTCGGCGAGGTGCTCGCCGCGCTGGTCGAACGACGCGAAGAAGGGAAAGTCCCCCCGCATCGTCCCCTCCGTGCAACACGCCAGCAACAATGTCTGTCCGGGGGCGGCAGCGGTCGACGAGAGCGGGCGCGGCGCGCGCCCGATGCCGAACGCGGACAACGCCGGCGCACCGTCATGCATCGTCAGATGTCCGCCCACGAGGGGCACCTCATACATCTCGCTCCCCGCGCGCAAGCCCTCGAGCACCTCGCGGGCGACGGACTCGCCGGCGACGACGGTGTCGACGATGCCGACGGGGATTGCTCCCATGGCGGCCAGATCATTGACATTGGTCAGCACGGCGGCGAGTCCCGCACCATACGGGTCGGCCTGGACGAAGGCGGGCAGCAGCGCCTCTCCGCACGCGATGATGTCCTGCGCCTGCGGAGGATCGGTCGTGATGACTGCTCCGTCATCGCCCGGGCCGGTGATCCAGTCACCACGGCCGAGCACGTCACCGACCAGCGCGATTTCCCGCTTGGCCGTCAGCGACGGATTGTTGCGGAGAACAACGGCCAGCGAGGTGACGTCATCCACGCCATGGGGTGCTGCCATGGTCGCTCCCATCTGCGCGTGTTGCTGTCGGAAAGTGGACGAGACGTTTATCATAAGTCATATGTCGCTGCCAAGCTTCCTGGATCTGCCGCCCCGCTCCAGCAAACCCAGATCCACCGGGATGACGCATGTGCTGGACAACGGGATCGATCTGCAGACGATGACGGGAATCCTCGACGCCGCCTCCGGATATCTGGACGTGTGGAAGTGCGGTTGGGGCACCGCCTATGTCGACCCGACACTTCGGGCCAAACTGGCGCTTCTCGCGGCGCACGACATCCGAACCTGCCTCGGAGGCACCATGCTCGAGGTCGCATGGGCACAGGGTAAGGCAGCGGACTGCCTCGCATGGGCCCGCGACGCCGGGTTCGTCTCGGTCGAGGTGTCACGCGGTGTCGCCGCCATGGAAGTGTCCGAGAAGCATGCGCTGATCCGGCAGGCCGCACGCTCATTCGCCGTGTTCTCCGAGGTCGGGCGCAAGGACTCCCATGAGGAGCTGTCCGCCCATCAGTGGACGGAGGAGATCGCCGGCGACCGGGATGCCGGTGCCCGGTGGGTCATCGCCGAAGGCCGCGAGAGCGGTTCCGTCGGCGTATACCAAGAGGACGGGACGGTGCGCCCCGACATCGTCGCTGCCATCACCCGCGCCGGGGGAGTGGAGACCATCTTCTTCGAGGCGCCCCGCAAGGATCAACAAGCGTGGTTCATCCATGAGTTCGGCCCGAGCGTCAACCTCGCCAACGTGGCCGCAACACAGGCGATCGCGCTCGAGACGCTGCGCCTCGGACTGCGCGCCGACACCTTCGGACTGAGTCGACAATGGCTGCCGATCTGACGGACGCACAGCCACTCACCGGGATGCCTGGCCACAATGTCGTCCCGGGCAGATACCGCGGAGTCGCGGTCTCCCGCCTCGATATCCCGCTCGACCCGGGGTCGCTCTCCTCACACCTGCTCGGCATCCCCGCATATCGGCGGACTCGTTTCGTCGTCGCGCGCAACGAGGGCCTGACAGCGATCGCCCGAGTGTGGCGCGATGACCCCGATGCGCTTTTCGCACCGATAACCCGGGTCCAGGTGATCGCCGCGCCGGACGACTGCACGTACCTGCACAGTCCACAGACCGACACGGCCATCCCGTCAGCGCTCGCGGCGGCAGCGGCGGGAGCACGGACCGAGCGCCCGGCCGTGGTCGTCCAAGGGCTCTATGAGCATGTCAGCTTCATCATCAACCCTCGGCCGTTGAGGGTCACCGTGCGCGAAGTCACGCCTCCCGAGCCGCCGAAGCTACTCGATCAGGCTCGCAGGGTGCTGACCGTCGCCGAGGAGCTCCCGCCGATCGAGTTGGTTCCGGACGTCGTCGATCTGGCCGGCCTCGCGGCGGCTCGGCCTGCAGACTGCTATCTCGTGCCTTGCCGGGGCAGTGGTCTCGCGATGCCGGGGGCGGAGGTGTTCTATCTCGACGAGCATCCGGCCGAGCACCGCTGGACGCTCATCGGACCAGAGCGCTCGCAGCAGATCCACGAATCGTTCTATGGCCATCGCGCCGCCTCCTTCATCGACATGTGCCCCGGACATCGCGCACCGGTGGACGGCGCGCTGCTGACGAAGTGCGACCAGCTCGAGCACGAGATCCGGGTGGACGGCGGACAGGTCACCGTCCCCTGGGGCGCGTCTCTCGGCCAGGTCGAGCAGGCCCTGCGCGCACTCGCTGACACTTGGGAGCCGACATGGGAACCCGTCTGAGCGACTCGCGCCAATACGGCCATCTTTGGGGGACACCCGAGCTCGAGGGCATCCTCGGTGAGCGAGCCCGTCTGGCGAGTTGGGTCGCAATCCTTGCTGCGCTCGCGAGAGCACAGGCGCGGGTCGGCATCATCCCGTCGGACGCCGCAGAGACGATCTGCGCGCGGATGGATGCCTCGAGCCTGGATCTCGATCTGATTGCCGAGCAGACCCGGTCGACCTCGCACTCGACGCTCGGACTCATCCACGCACTGCAGCGGCAGCTGCCCGAACCGGCCCGTGAATACGTGTATTACGGCACCACGGTCCAGGATCTGACGGACACCTGGTTCGCCCTCGTCATTCGCGACGTCGGTTCGATCGTCTGGCGAGACCTGAGGGCCCTCGAGGAGGCCTTCCTGCAGCTCGCGCAGCGGCACCGCGACACGGTCATGCTGGGTCGCACGCACGGTCAGCCCGGAGCGCCGATCACCTTCGGATTCAAGGCGGCCGGCTGGGCGGACGAGGTGCGCCGTCACGTGCAGCGGCTCCGTGAGGCTCGCCGGCGTCTGCTGGTCGGCCAGCTCGGCGGCGCCGTCGGGACCCTCGGCTTCTTCGGCGCGGACGCCCTCAGGTTGCGTCACGAATTCTGCATCGAACTCGGCCTCGGTGAACCGGACATCTCATGGCTCACGGCCCGCGACCGGATCGCCGAGTTCGGCACCGTCCTCGCGATGGTCTGCAGCACGCTCGCTCGGTTCGGAGACGAGGTCTACGAACTCTGCCGCCCCGAGATCGGAGAGCTGCACGAGCCGATGGACCCGGACGCCGTCGGTTCGATCACCATGCCGCACAAGCACAATCCGGAGGCCAGCGAGCACCTTGACACCCTGGCGCGGCTGGCCCGTGCCAGCGCCGCAGTGCTCGTCGAGGGTATGGCGGGTGCGCACGAGCGAGATGGGCGCGCGTGGAAGGCCGAGTGGATCGCGCTGCCGGAGGTGTGCGAGCTGACCGCGGTCTCCCTGCGCACCGCGTTGCGTCTTGCCAAGGGCCTCCGCGTGGATGTCGAGGCGATGGCTGCGGGTGTCGAGCGTATGCGTGCGCAGATCACGTCCGAGCGGCTGCTCGCCGGTCTCGCGGCGCGTGAGGGCAAGCATCGGGCGCAGCGGATGCTGCAGGACCTCTCGGCCTCCGACGAGGGCGGCGACCTCGCCGCACAGGTGGTCGAGTCCGGAATCGCCACCGAGTCCGAAGCCGACGCGTGGGTCGGCGGGCCCCCGGCCGGCGTCGCGCCCGAGATGGTCGACCGCGTCGTCGCGGCGGCCGGAGCGGCGCGTGCGGTCGAGCCGGAACGGTGGTGCCCATGATGCTCCCAGAACGCTTTCCGCTGGCCGTGACTCCGACGCCCCTGCATCGTGCTCACGGGCTGGAACGCGCCTTCGGCGGCGGACCGATCTGGCTGAAGCGCGATGACCTCACCGGGCTCGCAGTGGCCGGCAACAAGGCGAGGTCGCTGGAATACCTGCTCGGCGACGCCCTCGCCCGCCGCGCCACCGTGCTCGTCGCCGCGGGCTCGCCACACTCGAACTTCTGCGCGGCTGCGGCGATCGCGGCACGCCTGGCGGGTCTCGCGTGCGAGATCGTGCACAGTGGCGAGGCACCCGATGACCCGCCCACGGCCATGAGACTGTCGTTGGCAGCGGGTGCGAGGCTGCACTTCGAGCCCGGCGCGACCCGCGGCGACTTGGACGGCCTCGTCGCCGCGCATGCCGCCCGACTGCGAGCCGCCGGGCGGCGACCCTATGCCGTGCCGCGAGGCGGGGCGACTGCGGTGGGCTGCGTCGGGTTCGCCCTGGCGGCGGAGGAGTTGGGAAAGCAGTGCGCACAAGCCGGCATCGCCACGGGCACGGTGGTGCTACCCACCGGCTCGGGTGGCAGCCAAGCAGGCCTGCTGGCGGGCTGCTCACGGTTCGGGCTCTCGATGCGGATCGTCGGCGCGTCGGTGAGCAGACCCGCGGACGAAATCCGTTCCCGCGTGGGGAGACTCGCCCATGAGTGCGCAAGTGTGCTCGGTGGACCGGAGCCCGACCTCGCCGAGGTGCGTGACGCGGTCGGCCCGGGATTCGGCATCGCCGGCGCCGCGGATCGCGAGAGCGCGCGCGTCGCATTCCACGCGGGCGGGTTGCTGTTGGACGACACATACGGTGCGAAGGCGATGACCGTGCTGCGTGCGCTCGTCGCGAGCGACCCGGGCCCCTACGTGTTCTGGTGCACGGGTGGCATCGCGTCCGCCCTGGAAGGCCTCGAGGAGTGACGATGAGCCGCAAGCCGCGCCGCAGCGGTCCGCCGACGAGCGGCCCTGCACCCGAACTCGTCGACTCCGGATTCGCGCTCGAGAACGATGACGCACCATTCCTGCACGAGGGTCTGAACCTCGCCGACATGGCGCACGTGCTCGATCTGCTGCGTCGGCGGATCATTCCTGCAGAGGCCGCCCGTCAGATCCTGGGTCTGCTGCTCGACGTGCATCGGCTGAGCGCTGACGAGTTCCCCTACGAACCCGAGTTCGGCGAACCCTACAACTCTCGTGAGAGGTACTTCGTCGCGCACCTGGGGGATGTGGCCGGTTGGCTGCATGCAGGCCGCCCCCGGCGCGAGGCCGCGAGGATCGCGCTGCGGCTGTTCGTCCGCAACCAGCTGCTGGAACTCGTGGGACACACGAGTAGGTTCGTGGCGGCATGCGCCGATCAGGCCGCTGCGCACGTGGCGACCCTGATGCCCGACCAGACCTACCTGCAACAGGCTCAGCCGTCGACCTTCGGCCACTACATCTTGAACTTCGCGTATCCGGCCATGCGCGACGGTGACCGGCTGCTGAGCGGTTTCGACTGGGTCAACCACAGCCCCGGCGGTGCCGGATGCGTCAATGGCACACGCCTGCTCGCGGACCGCAGCCACATCGCCCGCGCCCTCGGTTTCACCGGGGTCATCGAGCACACCCGAGACGCCATGTGGCAGGTCGACGGTCTGATCCACGTGCTGGCCACGGCCGCGAGCCTCGCCTCCACCCAGAGCAAGCTGGCCGAGGACCTCGAGATCTGGTCCAGCAGCGAATTCGACTTCGTCGACCTCGACGACGGCTACACCCGCTCCAGCATCCTCATGCCGCAGAAGCGCAACCCCTATTCGCTATCGATCGTGCGCGGCGCATCCGGCATCCTGATCGGCCGGCTGAGCGGATTCCTGGCCGTCGCCAAGAGCCCGTCGGCGCGCAGCGACAACCTGATCTTCGCGTATGGCGAGGTGCCACGGGCCCTCGACCTCTCGATCCGCGTGACACGCCTCATGGCCGGTGTCGTCGCGACCCTGACGGTGAACGCGGAACGTATGCGGGAGAGCCTGGATGCCGGCTACACGCAGGCGACCGACCTCACCGAATACATCACCCAACACTGCGGAGTCGACTACCGCACTGCATACACCGTCGTCGGCAACACCGTGAGAGAGGCGAGCCGGCGGGGGATCCCCGGGAAGGACATCACCGGGCGGATGCTCGACGACACGGCACGCCGTGACACCGGACGCGACTGGAACCTGGCCGGATTGGACCTGACCGAGGTGCTTGATCCGATGAACATCGTGACGACACGTGCCGCGCTCGGCGGGGCCGCCCCGTCGGCGGTCACCGAGATGGTCGAGCACTGCCGGGAGATGTCACGGGACCTCGCGAACCGTGCAGAGGCTCGGCGGGCCGACCTGGGCGAGGCTACTGCGGCGCTGCTCGCCGAGGCTCGCACGGTCGCCGGAACATTCGAGGAGGAGCGATGAGTATCGACATTCCCGAAACCCTCTCCGTGGTGAACATCGGGCTACCGTTGTTTGCCGACGCGATCTCGCAACAGGACCGGCCGGTGCAGCAACTCGACTGGCGGATCCCCGGTGGCGGGGACCCACAGGTGGTGACGGCTCTGACGCGTCTGCACGGTCCACGGGCGGGGGACATCGACCGCGCGAACGCCGAGGTGGTGCGTCGTCTCGACGAGGGCGTGCCGACACTCGTGGGCATCGCACCGGCGGGGGAGGCCATCGAGGGTCTGCCGCCGCGCACGCTGTTGCATTGCGGGCCGCCCATCGAGTGGCCGGAGGTGTGCGATCCGCTGCGTCGCTCGATGCGTGCCGCCGCCGTCGCCGAGGGATGGGCGGACGACGTCGCCGAGGCCGGCCGGCTGATCGAGGACGGCGCCATCGCGCTGCGCCCTGCCGGTGACTTCGGAGTTGTCGTGCCGATGGCGACGGCGATGGGTCCGGCCACACCGGTCTTCGTCGTGGACAACGAGGCCGGGGGCACCCGGGCGTTCTCGCCGATCAACCAGGGCCCCGGCGATACGGCCTGGTTCGGCCGTGACACCGACGGCGCGGTCGCACGACTGCGGTTCCTGCGGGAGGTGGCTGGACCGATGCTGCGCGAGGCGGTCGGCGCCGCCGGTCCGATCGACGTGATGGCGCTCGCCGCGCAAGGCGTGCAGATGGGCGACGACGTGCACATGCGCACCCAGGGCACGACGAACCTCATGGTCCGCAACCTGCTGCCGCACCTTGCCGCACTCCCGGACGCCGGACGCGTCGAGCTCGCGAGGTTCCTCTCGGGCAACCATCTCTTCTTCCTCAACCTCGCGATGGCCGCGGCCAGGTCGCTGACGATGTGGGCCGAACGGGTCGAAGGGTCCAGTGTGGTGACGACGATGTGTCGCAACGGCACGACGTTCGGGCTGCGGCTCGCGGGCAACGACCGTCTCTTCCTCGCCGACGCCCCGCCCATCCTGGACGCGATGTACTACCCGGACTACGGACCGGACACGAGTGCGCCGGACATCGGCGACAGCGCCGTGCTGGAACTCGTCGGCCTCGGTGGTGCGGCCGCGGCCGGATCTCCCGCTGTTGCAGGATTTCTCGGAGGTCACATGTCGGATGCGCGGGTTGTCACCGAGGACATGGCCCAGACCTGCGTGACCCACTCCACCCGCTTCACACTGCCCACGTGGGACTCCCAGGGAACTCCGCTCGGTGTCGATGCCCGCTATGTCGTCGAACTCGGCCTACCGCCGCGAATCACGACCGGCATCCTGCACGCCGACTCGGGTGTCGGTCAGATCGGCGCAGGGGTGGCGACCGCGCCCATCGCGTGCTTCCGGGACGCCGTGCTTGCGCTGGCGGCGGAGGACCGGCCGGCGCCGGGGGGACACACGTGAGTCGGCACGTCTCGGCGACCTGGACCGGCGGCCAGAGTGCCACCGTCGCCGTCGGCCGATCGTCCTGGGACATCGGCCACGACGCGGCTCTCGCCGACGGTTCACCCGCACCGCTGCCCACCGAGGTGTTGCTCGCCTCCGTCGCATCGTGCTTCACCATCGCCATGGCGTTCGTTGCCGGCAAGCGGAACGCCGTACTGCCCGGCCTTGCGGTGGACGTCTCCGCCGACTACGACGGGCCGCGCATCTGCGCGATCGACATCGCCGTTCGCGCGGATGCGGACCCTGAACTCGTCGAGCGCCTCCTCGAGCCGGCCCGGCGGCTCTGCTGGGTCACCAACACCCTGCGCACACCTCCGCGCATCAGCACGCACCGAGGCAGTTGACGCGCCGACACGTCACCGCGGGCGATGCTCAGTCGTGGTCCGATCCCGACTGGGCCTGGCTCATGACCGCACGGAACATCGCGGCAGTGATGCCGAAGTGGATGCGGCACAGGTGGCCGGTCAGTTCGACGTCGCGTGCGCTCAGGGCCAGGTAGATCTGCCGGTGGTCGGTGCGCGCGTCCCGGAACTCGGGGTCGTCGGCGGGCATACTCTCATTGCCCCAGGGCTCACAGGGGAAGGCGATGCTCGTGCGCGCGAGCAGTTGCCGGCTCAGGGCGACCAGCTGGTCGTTGCCCGTGGACTCGAGGATGGCGCCGTGAAACCTCGCGTCGGCGACATGCTCGTCGCGTAGGGTCTCGGACCGGTCATATTGCTCGAGAGCGTCCTGCACCGTCTCCAGGCCCGCCGCATCGATTCGCTCGGCGGCGGTGCGGCCGACCAGTTCCTCGATCAGGGCGCGCAGATCCAGGAGTTGCTCGATCTCCTGCCAGCGCGGCAGGAGGGTGTGCCGCACGGCGGCCGCCGATGATTCGACCCACCCGGTGCGCACGAAGCGGCCACCACCCCGGCCGCGTCTCGCCTCGGTGACGCCGACGGCATCCAGCTGGCTCAGGGCCTCCCGGACCGCCACCCGGCTGATGCCCAGCATCTCGGTCAGCTTCCGCTCGGACGGCATGGCCTCGCCGGGCAGGAACTCACCCATCGCGACGGCGGTCAGCAGTCGGTCGACGGTCTCTCCGACGACGGTCGTCGCGCGGACAGGGCCCAGCACCGGTGATGATGTGGCCTGGTCGAGCGCGTCGGACAGCAGGCGCGCCAGACCGTCCGACGTGGGAAGCGGGGGACTGGCGGCCCTCAGCGCCCGAGGCGGTCGTCGCGTGTTCATGGGGATCTCCTTGGCTCCGAAGCGCACACGTGTCACTGCCACCAGCCGGTGGTGGGCTCGCCCGTGATCCGGCTCCTGTGCGACGGCTGATGACGATTTGATGAAAGGCATTGCCTTAAGACCTTTAATGCGGAAACCTTACCACTGCCGGGCACGCACGCCGAGGGAGCAAACGTCATGAACAAGACCATCAGATGTCTGTCGATCGCCGGGACGACGGTGCTGGCCTGCACGACCTTGGCCGCCTGCGGTGGGGGTGGTGCGAGCGCGGGGAGCACGCAGAAGTCGAGCAAGGGCGGCACCCTCTACTACCTCTATGACAAGCCGGTCGAGCACTGGGACCCGCAGCGGGACTACGTCGGTGTCGAGATGGCCAACATCGATCGTCTCTGGTCCCGCGGGCTCGTGCAGTTCCCGGTCACGTCCAACCGGCAGAAGGCGACGACTCCGGTGCCGGATCTGGCCAAGGGCACGGGGAAGGTGTCGGACGGCGGCAAGACCTGGAGCTTCACGCTGAAGGACGGCATCCGGTGGCAGGACGGCAAGCCGGTCACCTGCGCCGACGTGAAGTACGGCGCATCACGCACCTTCGCGACCGACGTGATCACCGGAGGGCCGAACTACCTGCTGAAGTACCTGGACATCCCCGTGACGAAGACGGGCAAGCGCAAGGGCTTGCCGGTCTACGACGGCCCCTACAAGAACGACGGCAAGAAGTATTTCGACCAGGCGATCACCTGCAAGGGCAAGACGATCACCTATCACTTCAAGAAGCCCTGGCCTGATTTCAACCTCGCCATTGCGCGCCTTCCTGCGTTCGACCCATATCGCAAGGACAAGGACCACGGCAACAAGTCCAATTACCAGATCTTTTCGGACGGCCCGTACAAGCTGAAAGGGAAGTGGACGAAGGGCAGCGGAGGCACGTTCGTCCGTAACGAGGAGTACGACCCGAAGACCGATGGCGTGCGGAAGGCGCTGCCGGACAAGATCGTGTTCGAGGCCGGCGTGGCGCCGGACGTCGCAGGCAAGCGCATGATCGCCGACAGCGGCAAGGACCGGGACGCGGTCACCAACGAGAGCCTGCCGCCGTCCCTGTTCAGCCAGGTCACCGGGTCCGTCACCGACCGAGCCGTGAACCCACCCGGTCACTATGTCGACTACCTCGTGCCGAACTTCCGCAAGATCAAGAACCCCAAGGTGCGCCAGGCGCTGCTGTGGGCCACCAACAAGGCCAGCTACATCCAGGCCGGCGGAGGCAGCAAGGCATACACGATGGGCTATTCGATCGTGAATCCGTCGGTGAAGGGCTACCAGAAGAATCCCATCTTCGCGAAGGTGCCCGACCAGGGTGACCCGAAGAAGGCGAAGAAGCTGCTGAAGGAGGCGGGTGTCAAGCTGCCCTACCGCATCAAACTCGCGTATTCGGGCGGCACTCCGACGGCCGACAAGCAGTTCGCGGCGCTGAAGGCCGGCTACGAGAAGGCCGGATTCAAGGTGACGCTCGACGGCGTCGCCGACACCTATTGGAGCGACGTGCAGAACCCACACTTCGACGCCGACCTGCTGTGGGGTGCATGGGGTTCGGACTGGCCGGCGATGTCGACCGTCATTCCGCCGCTGTTCGATTCGAGGGTCAACCTGACTCCACACTCCAACGGGCAGGACTACGGGTCGTTCAAGAGTGCGAAGGTCAACCGCATGATCGACAAGGCCGAGAGTCAGACGTCCGCGGATGCCGCGGCCACGGTCTATGCCAAGATCGACGAGCAGTTGGCCAGGGACGTTGCCTACATTCCGCTGGGCGTCGAGAAGTTCTATCTGGTGCGCGGATCGAACATCACCGGCTACATCAACAACCCTGCGGTTGCCATGTATCCCGACCTGGGTTCGATCGGCGTCGAGCACTGAGGATCTGTGGGCGGGGGTCGTCTCCTTCGCGGCATCGCTCGAGGCGCGAGATGGACGATATTTTGCACTATCTCTTCGTGTAAACTACCGGCATGACGTACGTGATCGGTCAGCCGTGTGTTGACGTAATGGATCGGGCATGCGTGGACGAGTGCCCCGTGGACTGCATTTACGAGGGCGCGCGCACGTTGTACATCCACCCGGACGAGTGTGTCGACTGCGGTGCGTGCGAGCCGGTCTGCCCGGTCGAGGCGATCTACTACGAGGACGATCTGCCCGAGGACCTGGTGCCCTACCTGAAGGACAACGACGCCTTCTTCAGCGAGGTCCTGCCAGGACGGGACGAGCCGCTGGGATCACCGGGAGGGGCCGCCAAGCTCGGCGCGCTCGGTGTGGACACACCGCTGGTTGCTCATCTGCCCAAGCAGGTCTGATCGCGGCGTGCCGGGCGCCCGATGTATGACCGCCCGGGGGACCGGCCGCGCGCGTGGTCACGCGGTCCTAGACCAACTGGACGGTGAGGTCCGGGTCGGCCATGTCGCGGTCGAAGGGGAACATCGGCCTGCGGAGATTGCGGTGCCCGAGCCGCAGAAGATCCTGGTCGACGCCGCCAGGCGTGAGGGCCATGCGCCAGTCGGCGGCCATGTCGAAGAGTTCCGGCTCCAGATAGCCGATCTTCACGACGACGATGTCGGCGGCGGCCGGGTCGAGATCGAGGGCGGTGAAGTCCGCGACCAGGTGATAGGGCTTGCGCCGTTCTGTGACGATGACGTGGAGTCCCCCGACGGCCACCACCGCGATCCTGCCCGCCACCGGGTCACCCTCGACCAGTGAGTGAACGCGGCCCGCGAGGTGCGCCGGCCCCTCGTGGATGCCGTCGACGTTCGCGCCGACCCGCAGGTCCACGGATGCCCCACGCCCCGCCGCGAAGCACGCGGACACCGCCTCGGCGTCGAACACGCTGGCATAGATAGTGGTTCGACCGTTGCCAGTGAGGTGCTCATTGGTCAGGAGCCGGGCGAGGGTCCAGGTGACGTCGCCGGCGCCTCCCGCCGTCGGGTTGTCACCGGAGTCGCTGATGACGTATGGCCGGGCCGAGCTGCTCAGCGCTGCGTCCACACATTCCTGCAAGGTGCCGACAGGTGCGACGAACGCGAAGTCGTCGCGAGCCTCCCAGTAGGCCCGCGCAAGGCGGGCCGCCTCGTCGCGGATCACTTCGCGGTCGTCGCCGGTCACGACCACGGCTGCCTGGTTGCGCGGTTCGTCGGCCCACGCATATCCGACCCATACGGCGGCGTCGAGAACGCCCTCGCGTTCCGCGGCCGCAGCGACCTGGCGATAGATCCCGGCGGCCGGCTCGATCCGGGTGCTGGTCTTCTCCCCGGGCAGGAGAACGGGCACCTGCACCCACGCCTTGGCGGGCCGGCCGCCGTCCGCCAGGCGGTCGACCAGGTTGGTCGCGGCACGCTCCCGTGTCTCCCAGGCATCTTCGTGAGGAGCCATCCGGTAGCACGTGATCAGATCGAGCCGCTCGACCAGGGCGCGAGACACGTTGCCGTGCAGGTCCATCGACGCGGAGATCATGGTCGCGTCGCCGACGACCGCGCGCACGGCGCGCAGCAGATCGGCTTCCGGGTCGCAGAGGCCGACGACGCTCATCGCTCCGTGAATGTCGAGGAAGAGTCCGTCGAGAGGCGCCGCGTCGCGCAGCCTTTCGACGATCTCGTCGCGCATTTGCTCATACACGGCGAGAGGCACCGGACCCCCGGGCAGGGACCCCGCGCGCAACAGAGGGACCCAGTCGGCGCACTCCCGCATCCGCGAGCCGGGCGAGAGGAACGAATACCGTGCGATCAGGTCGTCGCCGCGCACCAGGTCGAACGAGTCGAGGCCGGCGCGGTGCGGCGAGAAGGTGCTGGATTCGATGGCTATACCGGCGATGCCGATACGCGGGTGAGTCATTCGGATGCCTCCGGGGTCGGTGTCGGGCGTCGGACGGGCGTCGTGGCCGGGTCGATGCCACCGAGCGCCTGAGCAAGTGCCTGCCGACCGACGCCGAGCAGACCGGCGTCGGCGCCCGATGCGGCACGGTCGATGACCAGGTGCTGGGTGGCCAACGGGTGACAGCCTTCGTAGAGCCTGCTTCGGACGGCCGCGACGAAGGGTTCGAGGGTCGACAGTGAGCCGGTGAGCAGGACGGCGTCGGGGTTGATGAAGTTGACGACCGTGCTGAGGGTCTCGCCGAGGTGACGCCCCGCCGTGCGGATGTAGGTGGTGGCACCGGGATCACCATCGCGGGCGAGGGCGACCACTTCGGAGGTCGTCGACACGTCATACCCCTCGGCCCGGAGGTCTCGCACCAGGGCGGCACCGCTGGCGATGGTCTCCAGGCAGCCGACGTTGCCGCAGCTGCAGGGGTGCTCGCCGGCGGCCGCGACCCGCACGTGGGTGATGTCGCCGGCGGCACCGGTCGAGCCGTGGTGCACCTTGCCGTCGACGATAATGCCGCATCCGATGGCGGCCCCCGCCTTGACGAGGACGAGGTCGCGGAATCGCCCCTGCGCGGAGGTGTATTCGGCGACCGCCATGGCATTGGTGTCGTTCTCGACGGTGCACGGCACGCCGAAGTGAGCCGTCAGCCGGTCGCGCACCGGATAGTGGTGCCAGCCGGGCATCCGCGATGGCGACTGCACCCAACCGTGCTCGATGCTCGTCGGCGCGGGCAGCGAGATCGCCACGCCACGCAACACGCCGCTCGCCGATTGCTGTTCCAGGTGCTGCGCCAGCTCCGTGAGGACCGACTCCGGGCCGTCGGCGACGTCGAGGACGATCTCCTCGACCGCGCCGAGACGCCCGAGCAGGTCGATGACCCCGATCCGGGCGTGGTGCGCCCCGAGGTCCGCCGCCAGCACATGTCCGGCTCCCGGGTTCAGTTGCAGGACGCGGGGGCGCCGGCCACCGGTGGACCGGCCGGTGTCTGACTCGATGACCAGCCCTGCGTCGATGAGTTGCTGGACGTGGAGGGAGACGGTCGACGCGGCCAGACCGAGTTCGCGCGCGAGGTCGGCACGTGACGGTGCGCGATCGGAGGAGATCAGGCCGAGCATGTCGGCGGCGGTCTTGTCGCGGGGGAAGTCGAGGGAGATCACAGTGCCTCGTCATGGTAGAAGTGCAGTCACTTACTTCGGGAGTCGATGCTAGCAGAATCCCGTCATAAGCCGTGGCATAGCTTTCGAATCAGGGATCGCGGGCAGATCGCCCATCTTGCAGAATGAGAAGCCGACTTGTGAACCAGGACACTTCTGCCATAACGTCCCCTCGCTAGTTCGGACATCGGTCAGAACTGTCGAGCTGATCGTAGGAACCATCGGGACGCATGGACAAGGAGATTCTCATGCCCCACCTCCGGAGGCGATGGCACCGGCTGCGTGCAGCCGCAGCCGTGGTGCCGCTGGCCGTTGCGATGGCGGCATGTGCCCAGGGCGACTCGGGTGCGGGCGGACCCCATCGGGGGCCCATCCGTTACGCGTTGCCGCCCAATGCGACCCCGAACTGGATCCTTCCGATCTCGGGCCCCGAGCATCTCGCCACGTACAACAGCGCGATCAAGCAGACCATGTGGACACCGCTGTTCAATGTCAACGGCGCGGGACAGGACGTCGGGTGGGACAAGAAGGGCAGCCTGGCGCGGTCGGTGGACTTCAGCACGGACGGCCGTCGGGCACACGTGCGCCTCAAGGACATGCACTGGAGTGACGGCAAACCCGTGACGTCCCGCGATGTGCAGTTCTGGTTCGACCTGGTGAAGGCGAACAAGACGCGTTGGGGCAACTATTCGAAGGGCCGTATGCCCGACAACGTCACCGCCTTCCGCATCACGGGCGAACGGTCGTTCACCCTCGTCTTCGATGAGAAGTACAACCAGGACTGGCTGCTGTTCAACCAACTGACGATGCTGACCGCGATGCCGCAGCATGCGTGGGACAAGACCAGCGACCACGGTCAGGTCGGCGACTTCGACCGGAGCCGGGCGGGGGCGGTCAAGGTCTGGGACTACCTCGTCGACGAGGCCGAGCACGTGCAGCGGTATTCCACCAACCCGCTGTGGAAGGTCGTCAACGGTCCCTACACGGTCAAGAGGTGGACCGGCACCGGCCAGGTCACCCTCACCGCCAATCCGAAGTACGACGGCGACGATCCTGCGCACAGCACGGTCGTGTTGCAACCGTTCACCAGCGCCCAGGCCGAACTGAACGCCCTGCGAGCCGGCCAGGTGGACTACGGCTACCTGCCGACCCGGTCCGTCGGGCAGAAGGAGCAGTTCACCTCTCAGGGCTACAAGGTCAGGCCCTGGGACGGTTATGCCATCACCTACATGCCCTACAACTTCAACAACCCCGAGATGGGCCCGGTCTTCAAGCAGTTGTATGCCCGCCAGGCCATCCAACACTCCGTCGACCAGAAGAACATCGCCAAGGTGATCTGGCACGGGACGGCCGATCCCACCTTCGGTCCGGTGCCCAACAGCGCCCAACCCTCGTTCCTGTCCGATCAGCAGCGCCACAACCCCTATCCGTTCGATCTCGCGCGGACGCGACACCTGCTGACCTCTCATGGATGGAAGCGCCACGGTGACGGACCGATGACCTGCGTGAATCCCGGCACCGGGCCCGAGCAGTGCGGCAAGGGCATCGCACGGGGCACGAAGTTCGCGTTCACCGTGCTCACGCAGAGCGGGTCGAAAGTGACCGACGACATGATGGCCGTGATCAAGTCGGATCTCAGCCGGTCGGGCATCGAGATGACGATCAAGTCGGCACCACTGAATCAGGTGCTCGATCAGTCCGGTCCGTGCACACCGGACCAGGCGTCGTGCGATTGGCAACTGTCGTTCTTCGGCGCCCAGGGAAGCTGGTACTTCGCCGCATATCCCAGCGGAGATCGGCTCTTCGCCACGAGCGGCACCGCCAACTTCGGGCACTATGCCAATCCGAAGGCAGATCGCGCGATCCGAGACACGTTGAAGGCGAACGCACCCGGTGCGATGAAGCGATACAGCGCCCTGCTCGCCAAGGACCTCCCCGTCGTGTGGCTGCCGCAGCCGGCGTATCAGATCTCGGCCATCAAGGAGGATCTGGAGATCGGGGGCCAGGACCCACTGGCCGAGTTCTTCCCACAACGGTGGCACTGGGCGAAAGGACAGAAGTGAGAGCATGACCCAGTTCCTGATCCGACGGATCCTGCAGGCCGTGGTGGTCGTGCTCATCGTCACGGTCGCCGTGTTCGCGCTGCTGCATGCATTGCCGGGAGGCCCGGCGCGAGGCATTCTCGGACCGCAGGCCACACCCCAGCAGATTGCGGCATTCAATCACTCGCACGGCTTCGATGCTCCGCTGTGGCAACAGTATTGGGACTACTTGACGCGGATGCTGCACGGTGACTTCGGTGACTCCTTCACCTTGAATGCGCCCGTGTCGACGTTGCTCGAGAACCGGCTCCCCAAGACGATCCTGCTGACCGGTCTGTCGACCCTGCTCGCCCTCGTCATCGCCATACCCATGGGTGTGTGGCAGGCGTCGCGGCGCAACCGGCCTTCCGACTACACGGCGACCGCGCTTTCGATCGTGGTCTACTCGACGCCGGTCTTCTTCCTCGGCCTGATCCTGATCATCCTGTTCGCACAGGTGTTGCCGATCTTCCCGGCTCAGGCGCCGCAAGGCACTTCGATCGGGGAGATCCTCGGGCAGCCGGGAGGGCTCGTGCTGCCGGTGGTGACCGGTGCCCTGGTCACCATTGCCGCCTTCAGCCGATACATGCGCTCGTCGACTCTCGACGCGCTCTCCGAGGACTATGTGCGCACCGCACGGGCGAAGGGCACGCCGGAGCGCACAGTGCTCACCCGGCACGTGCTGCGCAACTCGCTGGTATCGATCATCACGATGCTCGGCTACTACCTGCCCGTGGCGTTCGGCGGCAGTCTCGTCGTGGAGTCGATGTTCAACTACCCCGGCATCGGCCTGCTGTTCTGGAACGCGGCGCAGACCTCGGACTTCCCGGTGCTACTCGGCGTGGTCGTCGTGATCGCCCTGGCGACGGTCGTCGGCTCGTTGCTGGCCGACGTCCTCCAGGCCGTGATCGACCCTCGCGTGAAAGGAGCGACGCTGTGAGCGCACTCGCAACCATCGCCGAGCAGGAGCAGACCTTCGGAGCCCGCGCCGGAGCGCTGCGACGGTTCACCCGCAACAGACTGGCCGTCGCCGGCCTGGTGGCCATCGTCCTGCTCGTGCTCTTCTCCTTCCTCGGGCCGGTCGTCCATCACACCGACCAGGTGCACACCAACCTGCGCCAGGCCAATCTCTCGCCCGGGACCGGCGGTCACCTGCTCGGCACCAACCAGCTCGGATACGACGTCCTCGGCCGGCTGATGGTCGGGGGCCAGACCTCCCTGATCATCGGTATGGCGGCCGGTGTGCTCGCCACGGTGATCGGCACGGCCTGGGGCGCGGTCGCAGGTTACGCCGGCGGCAAGGTCGATGCGGTGATGATGCGGGTGGTCGACGCGGGCATCGCCATACCGGCGCTGTTCCTGTTGCTGGTGATCGCGGCGATCGTCACTCCGACCGTCCCGGTGATGATCGCCGTGATCGGTGTCGTGTCGTGGCTGGTCCCCGCGCGCCTGGTGCGGGCGGAGGCGATGTCGCTGAAGACCCGCGACTACGTGCTGTCGCTGCGAGCGATCGGCGGCACGCATCGACGTGCCATCGTGCGGCACATCGTGCCCAACACCATCGGGACCATCATGGTCAACGCCACCTTCCAGGTCGCCGACGCGATCCTGCTGGTCGCGTATGTCAGCTTTCTCGGCCTCGGCGTGCAGCCTCCCGCGACCGACTGGGGCGGGATGCTTTCCAACGGAATGGATTACGTGTATGCCGGCTCATGGTGGCTGATCATCCCCGCCGGCCTGCTGATCGTCGTCGTGGTTGCGGCATTCAACTTCGTCGGCGACGGCCTGCGCGACATGTTCGAGGTCCGAGGAGGACAGTGATGAACGCCGCACCCGCTCTCTCATACCGCTCGTTCGACGTGACCTTCGACGCTCCGGACGGCGCCGTTCATGCCGTGAAGACCCTGGATCTCGAGGTGCGACGCGGTGAAACCCTCGCGCTGGTCGGTGAATCGGGATCCGGCAAGACCCTCACGGCGCTCGCCGCGCTCGGCCTGTTGCCCGGTGCGGCGCGGGCGTCGGGGTCGGTGGAGGTCATGGGCGAGGACGTGATGTCGATGTCGCCGCACAGGCTGCGCGAGCTGCGCGGCGCCGGCGCCGCCATGGTCTTTCAGGAGCCGATGACCGCTCTCAACCCGCTCATGCGGGTGGGTGACCAGATCGCGGAGGTTCTGCTCAACCACGGCCGCACCAAGGACGTCGCACAGCGTCGAGTGGTCGAATTGCTCACCCAGGTCGGCATACCCGACCCGGCGAGACGCTCCCGCAGCTTCCCGCACGAGCTGTCGGGCGGACAGCGTCAGCGGGTGGTCATCGCCATGGCATTGGCCTGTGAGCCCGCCGTCATCATCGCCGACGAGCCGACGACAGCGCTCGACGTGACGGTCCAGGCCGAGATCCTGGGTCTGCTTCGGGATCTGCAGCGAGACAGCGGCCTGTCGATCCTGCTCGTGACCCACAACATGGGTGTGGTCGCCGATCTCTGTGATCGGGTCGCGGTGATGTATCGCGGCGATCTGCTCGAGGTCGGGACCAGTCATCAGGTGCTCACCGAGCCTCGGCACGAATACACCCGTCGGCTCCTCGATGCCGTCCCGTCGCTGCCGAGGCTCGACGTGGTCGAATCCGTGCGCGACGAGCCTGAGGGCCCGTCTCGGACCGCCCCGGTCACGGGCGGGGCAGTGTTGGCGATGCACGATCTGTGCGTCGACTACGGCCGGCGCGGCCGGGCGTTCCGTGCCGTGGACGGTGTGGATCTCAGCATCGGTGCGGGTGAATTCGTCGGGTTGGTGGGGGAGTCCGGCTCAGGGAAATCGACGGTGGGCCGCGTCGCCCTCGGCCTGCTGCCGCCGTCGTCCGGCCGGGTCGAACTCTTCGGTCATGACCTCGCGACGCTGCGCCGGCGTGACGCGCTGAGAGTGAGGCGCCGGATCGGGGTGATCCTGCAGGATCCGGCCGCCTCGCTGGACCCGCGGATGAGCGTGGGTGACTGCGTGGCCGAGCCGATCGCGGTGCATCGTGCCCTTCCTCGATCTCGGCGACGGGCCAGAGTCTCGGAGCTGCTCGATGCCGTGCAACTGCCCAAGGGGGCTGCGGATCGCTACCCGCACGAACTGTCCGGGGGTCAGCGGCAGCGGGTCAGCCTGGCTCGCGCGCTTTCGCTGGAGCCCGAGTTGCTGCTGGCCGACGAACCGACCAGCGCCCTGGACGTGCTCGTGCAGGCGAGCGTGCTCGACATGCTTGCGGACCTGCAGCAGAGATACGAATTCGCATGTTTGTTCATCAGTCACGACCTGGCGGTCGTGGACTCGCTGACGGAGCGAGTGGCCGTGATGCGTCGTGGCGAGATCGTCGAACAGGGCCAGACCGCGCGGGTGCTTCGGGAGCCGCGCCACGCATACACACGCACGCTGCTCGCTGCCGCTCCGGTGCCGGACCCGCACGAACAGGCACTACGCCGCGAGGCCTGGCGGGCAAGCGCATGACGCTGGTCGAGATCTGCCTGTCGACGGCGGACGAGGCGCGACGAGCGCTCGCCGCCGGCGCGGACCGGGTGGAGCTGTGCGCCGACCTGTCGGTCGGGGGCACGACACCGCACGTCGACACCGTCCGCGACGTCCTCTCGCGGACGCCGTCGATCGATGTGCGGGTGATGATCCGGCCGCGCGGCGGAGACTTCGTGCTGCGCCCCGGCGAGCTCGATGCGATGCTGGACGAGATCGCGTCGGTGCGTGCCCTGGCCGCGGAAGCCTCGCGGAGCGTCGGTCTCGTCTTCGGCGCTCTGACCGGCGACGGTCACGTCGACGAGCCCTCGACCCGGGCGCTCGTCGAGGCGTGCGCCGGCGCACCCGCGACCTTCCACAAGGCCATCGACGAGACGGCGGACATCGAACGCGCCCTCGAGGCCGTGATCGATTGCGGTGTCACGCGGGTGCTCACCTCGGGCGGCGCACCCGACGCCGAGAGCGGTGTCCCGGTGCTTCGCCGGCTGGTGCGCATCGCGGACGGCCGGCTGACCGTGATGGCCGGCGGCTCGATCCGTCCGCACAATGTCGCGCGGATCGTCCGGGCGACGCAGGTGCCCGAGGTCCATCTGCGCGCCGAAGGTGTCGAGCGCGGCACGGTGGTCGCGACGTCGGCGGGCGTGATCCGTGAGGTGCGACGCGCCCTGGGCCGCAACGGCGGGGTGGACTCGTGATGTCGGCGGGCGGAACGGAGGTGGTCCTGGCCGTCGATCTGGGCGGCACGTCGATGAAGGGTGCCGTCGTCTCCGTCGAGGGGGCGCCGCTCGGCCGATGTGACACGGAGACCGGTGCCGATGGCCCCGACAATCTCGCCCGGCTGCTCGATCTGTTCGAGACGCTGCGGACGAGAGCACGAGCAGCCGGACTCCGCCCCGTCGGGGCGGGTGTCGTGACGCCCGGTGTGGTGGACCGCGGCCGCGGGATCGTCACCTTCGCGTCGAATCTGCGATGGAGCGACGTCGCGCTCGGTGATCAGGTGCGTCGGCGGCTCGCGCTCCCCGTGGAGATCGACCATGATGTGCGCAGCGCGGGCCTCGCCGAGGGGCTGGTCGGCTGTGCCCAGGGCATCGATCAGTTCGTCCACGTGCCGGTCGGGACGGGTGTCGCCGCCGCCCTGGTCTCGCGGGGATCGGCTTTCAGCGGCAGCGGTGGCGCGGCCGGTGAGCTCGGGCACGTTCCGGTCCATCCGGCGGGCGACTGGTGTGTCTGCGGACAGCGGGGATGCCTTGAGGCGTATGCATCGGGCGCCGGCATCGCACGCCGCTATGCGGCGCGCTCGGGCGGTGTCCGCATCGATGCGGCTGAGGTGGCCGCACGCATCGCACGCGATCCCGTGGCCGCGCAGGTGTGGCGGGAGGCGGTCGAGGCCCTGGCCCTCGGGCTGGTCACGACCACGCTCATGGTCGACCCGACCCTCATCGTCATCGGGGGAGGCGTCTCGCGCTCGGGCGAGACCCTCCTCGGGCCGTTGCGCGAAGCGGTGACCGAGCGGCTCGCGTGGAGGGCGCCGCCGGTCATCCGCGCATCCCGGCTGGGAGCTTCCGCCGGCCGGATCGGCGCGGCGATGGTGGCGATGTCCGCGGCCGGACGGTCGGCGGCGCGATGGGACGAGCACGTGGTGCGGGCATGGGTGGACGGCACGGTCGTCCGAGGGTGACGCAAATCATATTGCTCGCGCTAGAGATATTTCATTTCGAAGATCTAGAATGAGGAGCGTAATCACCGATAAGACGTTGAAGGAGGTTGTCCGATGAGTGCAAACGCACCGGTGCAGAAGGTTCAGGGCCGCATGATGGTCGTCGCGGGTCTGGTCCTGGCGATCGTCGCCTCGATCGTGCTCGCCGTCGCTGCCCCATTGCTGGTCGGCAGTGGCGTGGCCTGGGTCGTGGTTGCCGGGGCAACCGCGTGTGCGATCGTTGCCGGGGTCGGCGTGATGTTTGCAGTCGACCGTCTGGCGACGAGCCCCGTCGCGGCGCGGCCGGGCCTCGATCTCGCCGCCTGACACGGACATCCTCCTGTCGCGCAAGCGGCCGTCCCTTCCGGGGGGCGGCCGCTTCGTCATACAGTGCCGGCGCTCGGCGGTCGCACTGCTGCGAGCGGCAGGTCGTGCGCTGTCGCCCACTGCTCCCAATCGCCCGCAGACCGTCGGCGCAGAGTCTCGATCAGGCCGTCCCTCGACCCGTCGGTCCCCAGCAGATCGGTCAGCCGACTCCAGAAGTGCGGCTCGAGCGCCGCGATCGCCACATACCCGTCTGCCGCGGGATAGATCCCGTATTGCGGCCATCCACCGGCCAGCGGCCCGCCCGGCGTCGTGAGTTCGTGCCGGATCGGTGCGGCCAGATCGGTCATGACCTCGCTGAGGGCCACTTCGCGGCGGACGGCGACGCCGGTGCGTGCGCGAGCGAGCAGGGCCGCCAGGCCGTCCGCGACGGCACGCTCGGCCCCGGCCAGGTCGGCCACCAGCAACCGCGGCATCTGCGGTGGAGTGAGCGCGCCGACCCCCGCCTGATAGGTCAGATCGTGACCGGCGACCTCGGCCTGCGCTCCCGGCTGCCCGACGATGGACACCACGCACAGCCGGGGCAGTCGCCGGTGCACCGTCACCCAGTCCAGCCCCAGCCGTGCCAGAGCCGACGGCCGCGACGACGTCAACAGCAGGTCGGCCCGCCCGAGGAGACGCCACAATTCATCGCGGCCGCCGGCGTTCTTCAGGTCGAGTTCGACGACGTGCTGGCCATCGGCGAGCGCGTCATAGTAGGCGGGGACGAGTGCCTTCAACGGGTCGCCCGCGGGAGGCTCGACCTTCGTCACGTCTGCGCCCAACCGGCACAGCCGGGCCGCGGCGGCCGGCCCGGGAAGGTTGACGGCCAGGCTGAGCACCCGGACCCCCGCCAGCGGCAGGGCCGAGTCATCACCGCTATCGACCACGCTGCATCCTCCTCACGGCATCGCCGACGTGACCCTGGCAGCCCGGGTCAGATGACGCCGAGGGCGAGCATCGCGTCGGCGACGCGGATGAAGCCCGAGATGTTGGCGCCTGCGATGTAGTTGCCCGGCGTGCCGTATTCCTCGGCCGTCTCCGCGCACCGGTCGTGGATGCCCTCCATGATCTCGGCGAGGCGCCTCTCGGTGTATTCGGCGCTCCAGGAGTCGCGGGAGGCGTTCTGCTGCATCTCCAGCCCACTGGTCGCGACGCCGCCGGCGTTGGCCGCCTTGCCCGGGGCGAAGAGCACGCCGGCGCCCGTGAAGACCTTCACCGCGTCGGGTGTCGACGGCATGTTGGCTCCCTCGGCGATCGCCTTGCAACCGTTCTGCACGAGGGTGACCGCGTGCTTCTCCTCCAACTCGTTCTGCGTGGCGCACGGCAGCGCGATGTCGCACGGCACGTCCCAGATGGTCCCCTCGCCCACGAACGTCGTTCCTGCGCCGCGCTGCTGCGCATACTCGCTGATGCGGCCGCGCCGCACCTCCTTGATCTCCTTCAGCAGGGCGAGGTCGATGCCGGACTCGTCGACCACATAGCCGCTCGAGTCGGAACAGGCGACGACGGTGCCGCCCAGCTGGTGCACCTTCTCGATCGCGTAGATCGCGACATTGCCCGATCCGGACACGACGACCTTCTTGCCGTCGAACGAGTCGCCCTGTGCGCGCAGCATGTTGTCGGTGAAGAAGACAGTGCCGTATCCGGTTGCCTCCTTGCGCACCTGCGAACCGCCCCAGGTGAGGCCCTTGCCGGTGAGGACCCCCGATTCGTAGCGGTTGGTGAGCCGCTTGTACTGCCCGAAGAGGAAGCCGATCTCGCGGCCGCCGACTCCGATGTCACCGGCAGGCACATCGGTGTATTCGCCGATGTGACGATGCAATTCGATCATCATCGACTGGCAGAAGCGCATGATCTCGGCGTCGGACCGGCCCTTTGGGTCAAAATCGGATCCACCCTTGGCGCCGCCCATCGGCAGGCCGGTCAGGGAGTTCTTGAAGATCTGCTCGAAGCCGAGGAACTTGATGATGCCGAGGTAGACGCTCGGGTGGAAGCGCAGGCCTCCCTTGAAAGGGCCGAGCGCGGAGTTGAACTCGACGCGGAAGCCGCGGTTGACCTGCACGTTGCCGTCGTCGTCGACCCAGGGCACGCGGAAGATGACCTGGCGCTCCGGCTCGCACAGCCGGCGGAACACCGCCTCGTCCGCATACTCGGGGTGTTTGTCGACCACGGGGGCGAGGCTGTCGAGGACCTCGTGGACCGCCTGGTGGAACTCGTCCTCGCCGGGATTGCGGTGGAGAACCTCTTCATAGATGTCGTGCAGTCGGGGGTCGAGCTTGATCACGGGGCGGCCTCCTTCGATGCCTGAAGCGCGTGGTCGCGGGCGGATGCCGACGACGTTGGCGACATCATGCATGCTGGTTGCGCGCCCCAGGGTAGTCGTTCGTCCCGCATGGTGAGCGACGCGTCTCAAAATTCCGGTCGAGCGGGCGCGACCCGATGCCCGGATCGGATCGGGATGAAGGGGTCTGGTATGTACGGCGGCGCGTGTATGCCGTCGTCGCGCGGTACTGTCGAAAGTGCTCGGCGCAGTGCGTGTCCGGCATCGTCGACGACGGAGTCCCTGGCGTCGGCGGTCCGGAGGCGTGAACGCCGTCTGGTCAGGTTTTGCAGATATCCGGAGGCAACCATGAACATCGCCACGAAGCTTGTCGGCACCATCGACCGCATGGAAGCACTGGACGCGGTCTCCGGCCCGCTCGTCAAGATCGTCCAACGAGCCGTGCAACCTCGCGTGGTGCGAAACCTGGCCAGCGGCACCTGGATCGGACATCCGATGCATCCCTTGCTGACCGATGTGCCGATCGGCGCGTGGACGATGTCCGCGCTGCTCGACGTCGTCGGGGGCGAGTCGGCCGAGCGCAGCGCGGACACCCTGGTGAAGACCGGGATCCTCGCGGCCGTCCCCACCGCGATCAGCGGCCTGAACGACTGGTCCGACACGTACGGCCCGGAGACCCGGCTCGGGCTCGTGCACGCGACCTGCGTGGACACCGCCCTGGTGCTCTACATCGCCTCCGCGGTCTGTCGGAGCCGCGGTAAGCGCGGCAAGGGCAAGATGATCGGTCTGCTCGGTCTCGGCGCACTGACGGCGGGTGGTTATCTCGGAGGTCACCTCAGTTTCGGCAAGGGCGTCAACGTCAACGCGATCGCGCACGAGGAGGGCCCGTCCGATTGGACTGCCGTGCTTGCCGACAGCGACCTGGGCGAGGGTGAGCACCGCAAGGTGGATGCGGCGGGCACCGGCGTGCTGCTGTATCGCTCCCATGCCGGCCTCCGCGCGATCGGCAGCACCTGCAGCCACATGGGAGGGCCGCTCGAGGAGGGGGAGTTCGACGGCGGTTGCGTCACCTGCCCGTGGCACGGAAGCCGTTTCCGTCTGGCCGACGGAACCATCGACCGTGGCCCCGCCTGTCACGACCAGCCCGTTTATGACACGCGCGTGGTGGACGGTCAGATCGAGGTGCGCGCGGCATCGTGACCGGATGGGTTTTGACGCCGGTGGGATGATCGGGATATGGCACCCAAGAACCAGATCCGCGTGAAACGCGTCTATGACGATCCCGATCCCGCCGATGGTGCGCGCGTACTCGTCGATCGCTTGTGGCCCCGGGGTCTGAAGAAGGAGTCGGCCCAGCTCGACCTCTGGTGCAAGGAGGTGGCGCCGTCGGCGGAGTTGCGCAAGTGGTACGGCCACGACGTCGACCTGTTCGAGGAGTTCAGCAAGCGATACACCGCCGAGTTGCAGGACGACACGCATCGGGAGGCGCTCGACCGGATCCGCGGCCTGGACGGAGTGGTCACGCTGCTGACCGCGACCAAGGACGTCGATCATTCCCAGGTGCCGGTCATCCTCGAGGCGCTGGAGGACTGAATCTGCGGGGTGATCAGTCCTCGTTCGACCAACGGCCCTCGAGGTAGGCGCGCAGGGCCGGGTCGTCCGAGGTGAGGCGGTCGACCTCCTCGCCGCCGTCGCAGCGGCAAAGGGACACGGTGATGGCGTCGTCGCGACGGGAGAGTACGCGCCACGTCGCGCCGTACGCCTCCCAGCGTTCCAGCCTGTCGACGGGATCCTCGGACGATGTGCTCATGCTTCCAGCATGCACCCCGTCGACGGGTGCCGCACTGCCCGACCGTCGTGTGCACGCCGCTCGGCAGCGGGCGGACGGTGCGCATCCGCCCGCTTTGTTACTGATCAGTAGTCCCTGCCGCGCCGGCGCACTACCGGTGAGTTACGCTGACGGCGTTGACGGCACGCCAACGCTTGGCCACCACGTGAAGGGACGCTCACCGTGAGCACCGAAGCATTCATCTATGACGCCATCCGCACGCCGCGAGGCCGGGGCAAGAAGGGCTCGCTGCACGGCATCAAACCGATCTCTCTGGTCGTCGGCCTGATCGACGAGATGCGCAAGCGCAACCCCGATCTCGACGTCGACCGCATCGACGACGTCGTGCTCGGAGTCGTGTCGCCGATCGGCGACCAGGGTTCGGACATCGCCCGCATCGCGGCACTGGCCGCCGGGCTGCCGGAGACGGTCGCCGGCGTGCAACTCAACCGCTTCTGTGCCTCGGGCCTCGAGGCCGTGAACACGGCGGCCCAGAAGGTCGCCTCCGGCTGGGACTCGCTGCTGCTGGCGGGCGGTGTGGAGTCGATGTCGCGGGTGCCCATCGGCTCGGACGGTGGCGCCTGGGCGATGG